>PMZP01000086.1 GCA_003170325.1 Candidatus Tayloriibacteriota bacterium | reverse complement strand
ACCTTTCCGCCGTCCCACATACCGCGGCGGGGCGTGATGATCTCGATGCATTGAGTGATCTTGTATTTAGAAAAATCCAGCGACGCCACGAAATCGGCGCAGACGCTCTCATGCACCCGGTGGAACACCATATAACCGCCTTTGGCCGGCTCCGGCAGGATCGCCGCGTCTTTATTGGCGACTGATGGCGGAGTGATGATCTCCGGTTTTGTCCAGGATCCCCATTTCTTCATGAGAAAATCAGCTTCGGCGATCGAGGTCACGGCCACTCTGGGCGTATCACCGTCGTAGGCCGTATACATCATGAATATGCGGCCGCCGATCTTCATCAAGCGCGGATCTTCGCATCCTTTGGACTCGAAATCGGCTCTAGCGAAATAGACGGGCTTATCGGAACGCTCGTCGATAGATAGACCGTCTATCGACGAGGCATACCCAATAGTCGATATATTATCTGCAGAAACGGCCCGATACATGAGGTGCGTCTTCTTGCCAAGGTCTATGGCGCCGGGATTCAAAGTACCTCGCGCTTCCCAGAGCATTCCTGGGCGCGGAGAGATGATAGGATTGCCCGCGAATCGTTTGACGAAGGACTTCCGACCTTCGATCATGCTATCCAAAAGATTGTGCAAAGGGATCTTTGCCAAGGCGCAGTGTGTATCCGCCGCGCCATAGTAGATCTCCAGATGTTCGTCGCGTATGAGAGCTCCAGAAGGGAAGATGACATGGGCGACTTGACCGGTGTGCTCGTAATATTCGTCGGGTACCATGAATGGGCCTTTGGTCCGACCGATGACCTGGCGGGGATTATCGGTATCGAGCAATACCGTTTCGATGCCGAAAACCTGGTCGCTTTGGCCATAGCGCTGGATATGCGAATAAACGACCAGCCAGCCTTTGTCAGTGAGGACCGGCGGCGCGCCCAATTCGATGTGATCACTCGGCACTCTGCGGATGCTCACCTTATGAGATTCCAGATTTTTCCACCATTCATCCCAAAAATCCGTCGACCACATGTCTTCAGGCTTATCGAATTCGACATAGCAGATATCCGAAGGCTTGCGATCGGTGTTCACTGTCAGCAGGGCTACTATTTTACCATTGACCTTTTCAGGGAATAGAGCCATGGCTTTGGCATTGAATGGCGTGACCAGATGTTTTTCCGTGATCTCGTTCAGGTCATCGGAAATGGCCACCGCGATTTTGATGTTATCCGCGGAAAAAGGGTAGCCGCCGAGTGCCGTGTAGAATATGTAATACTTACCATCTAATTTAGTGACGCGCGGATCCTCACAACCATAAAAATCAAATTCACGATCTGGTGAAATGAGCACCTGACGGTCTTCATAATCAATGCCGTTCACAGAAATGGCCCGTCCGATTGAGGACATGCGGATATGCGGTTCCCGGAGAAGGTCCGGCTCTGACATGGCTCGATAGACCATATACGTTTTCTTCTCATTGACGATCGGACAGCCGTTAAAAGCCGCGGCGGCTTCCCAGGGATGCTCGCGCAGGGGAGAGAGGATCGGATTGTGTTCAGATCTGGTTAGGGTAAACATGATAGATTTATGATCTTTACACTTTCCCATGCTCTACTAACCAGTCTAATAATTGCTTCAATGGCGTCTCTGCGATACAGACGTGTCTATCTCCACCCCCATAATAGACCATCAGATTGTCGCCGATGATAACGGCGCCGGAAGCATAGACTATTCCCGGTTTACCGTCGTTTTCATATGGCATATCCGGATCAAGAATCGACGTCGGTGAGCGATATAGAATCTTAGTCGGGTCAGTGAGATCAAGGATCATGGCCCCCAGCTTGTATTTTGCCGGCTCCCGTTCATCCTGCGCATGATAAAGCAGCAACCAGCCCTTGTCGGTCTTCAAGGGGGGAGGACCGGCCCCACGAATCCGATTATCCCAGAAATCCTTGCGTCCAAGCTGCACTCCCGGCGGCCGTGAGCTCTTTATGTAAGTTGAGAGGTCATCCAAACTGTCGACATATTCAATGGATATCTTTGGAACAATGCTATGCAGGATAGCGTATTTACCATCGATCTTTTCCGGAAAGATCAACCAATTCTTGGCGGCATAACCGGGAGGCGAAATGAGCACTGGCCTTTTCCAGCGCCACTTCTTTTGTTTCAGATCGCGAAGACCTATAGAGGTGAGAGCAATGCGCACAGAATCCCAGCCGTCGAAGGCTACGTAGGTCATATAGACCTTGTCGCCGATCCGAACCGTGCGCGGATCCTCGGAGCCGCCCCAACCGCCTCCGGAAGTATAGAATGAGGGGTTATAATGTCGCGGTCCATACGCCGGTCGCGCTGTCGTCACACTGAGATCAGCCAAAGGTTCATATATCGGGTACATCGAACGCTCGTTAAAATGCAAACCATCCAGACTGGAGGAATAACCGATACGCGAAATTCCGTCGGCTCCGATGGCTCGGTACAGAAGATGAATCTTACCTTCATCGTCAGTGATAACGGCCGGATTGAACGTTCCGTTCAGCTCCCATTCACGGACAGCCAGTGGAGAAATAATCGGATTTTTGGCATGCCGGGTCAGCCTGAACGACGGCCGCTCGGCCCTCGAAGACCAACGGATCGCGAAATAGGCGTATATACAGGCAATAGCCGCGGCGGCGAATGCTATCAGAGAAAAAATGATTGTTATGTTCATTAAAGGATTTTTTAAGATCAGATCCGGCCATAGCGGTCTTCCGTCCTCTCGATGTCGTCCTCATTGAATTGACCAAAAGAAATCTCCAGGATAACCAGCGGTCGAGTGCCTCCTTCCATACGGTGATCAGTTCCTCTTGGAGCAAAAAAATCGGCACCAGGAAGAGCTGGGATTCGTTCCTGCCCGATTTGTATAGTGCCATTGCCGGAGATCACACGCCAAAATTCGTCACGTTCCTTATGTCGCTGTAGGCTCAAGGCCTCGCCAGGTTTCACTGTAATGATCTTGACCGTCGAAGGCGTATCTTTTGTAAATTCTACAAATTCGCCCCACGGCCGTTCTTCGCGATATGGTTTAGGTGATTGCATTAGTATATTGGCCCTAATTATAGCGCGAAACCATTATTATTAATAACTGTGTATAACTGGAAAAATGAGGCAATTTGGTTATTCCGCCAGGGTATGCAATAATATCGCCACAATGAATGAGTTAAAGGATTCGAAGAACAAATATCTCCTTATCGGCCTGCCGGTCGTAGTCTTCGCGCTTCTCATCGGCATCTACATCGGTGAACGCAACGCCCCCGCTACAGATTATTCTTCACTGACCAACGGCCAGCCGGTAACCAGCCAGCAATTCGCGCCATTCTGGACAGCTTGGCAAGTCTTAGACCAGAAATATGTGACTGCCGGTAGCACAACTCCGCAGGATAGGATATACGGCTCTATTGAAGGCTTGGCTGCTTCTTATGGCGATCCATACACAGTTTTCTTCCCGCCAGCCGAATCCAAGATGTTTAAAGAAGACATTACCGGCAATTTTGATGGCGTCGGTATGGAGATCGGTATAAAGAACAAACAACTGCAGGTAGTTGCTCCGATCAAGGGAAGCCCAGCGGAAAAAGCTGGAGTAAAGGCCGGAGATTTCATCCTCTCGATTGACAGCACTTCGACGGTGGCCATGAGCACCGACCAAGCGGTCAAATTGATCCGTGGTGCCAACGGCACCAAAGTCAAGATCAGCTTCCTCATCCAAGGAACAGGGAAGCCGGTGGATAAGACATTGACTCGCGCCGTCATCAATATCCCGACTCTCGATACCAAGACCAAACCAGGCGGCATATTCGTTATAAGCCTGTATAGCTTCACGTCCGATTCACCCAACCTATTCAGAGACGCTCTTCGCCAATTCGTCACTTCCGGCGATCACAAACTCATCTTGGATCTGCGCGGCAATCCCGGAGGCTACCTGGACGCCGCTTGGGACATGGCTTCTTGGTTCCTGCCAGCCGGAAAAGTCGTGGTCACCGAGGATTTCGGCAAGAATGGCCCGCCGAATATCTATCGAAGCAAAGGCTATGACATATTCAATAGCAACCTCGATATGATGATCCTTGTGGACGGAGGTTCGGCTTCAGCGGCGGAAATCTTGGCCGGGGCATTGAAAGAGCAGGGAATAGCCAAGCTGGTCGGTATCAAGACTTTCGGCAAAGGGTCAGTCCAGGAATTGGTACCGATAACTTCCGACACATCGCTCAAAGTAACCATCGCTCGTTGGTTGACGCCCAATGGCCACAATTTATCTCACGACGGCCTTGATCCGGATTACAATGTGACTATAAGCGATACGGACGCCGCAAGTCATACTGATTCTCAAATGAACAAAGCCGTTCAGTTATTGACAGCTCAACAATGATTAATAGCCTAATCCTTTAAATGTATGAAAATCATCCTCCTCAAAGATGTTGCTAAGCTAGGTCGACAGTACGAAGTCAAAGAAGTAAGCAGTGGTCATGCCATCAACCTTCTCATTCCGCAAGGATTGGCTTTATCGGCTACACCCGACGTCGTCAAAAGACTGGAAATCAAAAAGAAGCAGGCGGATTCAGAAAGAAAGATCCACGAAGACCTGCTTGTTATGAATCTAAAAGATCTCGACGGCAAGACATTGACGATTCTTGGCAAGGCCAACGAAAAAGGCCACCTCTTCGCCGGCCTTCACCGTGAAGCCATCGCCGCCGAATTGCAGAAACAGACCGAATTGCAAGTTGATCCATCATTCATTCAGCTCGAACACCCACTAAAGGAGCTCGGCGAGCATGTCGTCGAAGTCAAAGGGGGAGGGAAGTCAGTCAAGTTCAAGGTCTTGATCGAAGCTGTGAAATAGTTAATCTATATAGAGATCACATGCAAGGCTTTCGAGACCTCATGTGACAATCAGTCGCTGTTGAGCGCTTATTCAGTGCACTCCATCGCATGAGGGCGAGGAAGCGCTTGCATGTGGTCTGCAATAATAAGTCTATAAAACGCTCACGATCTTCTTCCTGACGATATCATTATTAAAACTAGTCTTTCTCTTCGAAGCAAAAGAGACTTTGCCGTCTTTCAAGGCGAAAAGGGTATAGTCTTTGCCTACGCCGACATTATTGCCGGGCAAAACGGTTGTGCCCCTCTGGCGGAGGATGATCTGGCCGATCGTAATAGCTTGGCCATGGTTGACCTTAACACCTAGGTATTTTGGGTTGGAATCTCGCCCGTTTTTAGTTGTTCCGGCTGCTTTCTTATGTGCCATATTTGTTGATTAAAGGTAAGTAGGGAAGAGCTTATCATACATTCATCGTATAATGCAAACTGCTGACGCGTAAATCGAATTATAGGGCTTCCAGGGCCTATTCTAAGGCTAGATTCAGTATATTATGATAGCGAAAATCAGCAAACCCATAGAATGGCTTAGAATAAGGGTAATTAGAGTGTAAAATATAGCCTTGTTGAGCCATATTATGACCACGAAAGGCTTGACTTTTGAGGTCAGAAACGCTATGCTTGTATGTACAAAAAGAGCTATGTGAGCGTCATGCTTGCAAGCTCCATTTTTGTTAAAAACAATGATTGAACTTACAACGAGTGCTGTCTTCCTGGTAGCATCCCTGTACGGATCAGGTCAGACGGCAAGTCTGATGCAAACCTTTCCGGCAGGTAATCAGGTGAAACAGGCAACAAGCGCCCATAGCATATCGAAAACCGATAGTGTGACAAGATTGGCTTCAACAACCGATACTGTGGCCATGAAGGCATACTTGACCGAGCAATTCGGTGACAAGGACGCGATCCTCGTTGACATCGCCCGCTGTGAGTCCAATTTCCATCAATTCGATAAGGATGGAAACATCATCCGCGGCGTCGTCAACAATCTGGATATCGGCGTCATGCAGATCAATGAGAAGTATCATGCAGATATGGCTGCGAAACTCGGACTGAACCTCTACACGGTCCAAGGCAACATAGACTATGCCAAACACCTCTATGAGGAACAGGGCACAGCTCCGTGGAAGTCCTCGGCCAAATGCTGGTCAGGCGATCTTGCCAGGAAATAAGTGACGCGATTCGATTACCCAAAAAGTCGAAAATCGATCACAAACAGATTACGAACATAAGAGGTCTCACCGAAAGGTGGGGCCTTTTATGGATAACTTTTTTAGCTTGGCGTCTCGAAGCTGAATTTGAAATCTTTGAAATAGATTCTCTCGTCTTTATCGGGTGCCCAACTGGGTTCGTTGCCGCCGAAGAAGACTGCGAATTTAAACGAGTCGATTCCAAAAGAGTCATCTTTTCTAAATTGCAAAGTTAGATTACAAACTTCCTCATCATCAAACCAAGATATAATTTTCCCGTCATCACTGCCAGGCGTATTCATTTTCACGTAAGTCTTGATGGTATGCCAAACATCAGGCGTCATGTACACCCTATCTTCATGATGCACTTTTAAGGTATCCCATACTTTCCACATATCGGAAGTAATCGGAACCTGTTTATTTTTAGCTTTCGTCCAGATAAAATCTTGACCCCATTGTTTTGCCGCAGCCTTGCCTATGTAATAGACATACTGTGTCATCATACCCAATTCTCTCCACATAATTCGTGCGGAAAATCCGTCAGTCGTATTTCTGCCTCCCATAGGACCTGATCCGCCACAAAAACCGGGAAGTTTTCCGCCCCGCTTGTAGTCAAAATCCGCATCTACTCTAACACGATATTCAACTGTAGCCTCATCATATGACTTACCAAACCGCGCACCCCAAGATGTACCACCGGCTTCAGGACCGGTTTGCCCATGCAGACAGGTGACACAAAGTACATGTTCTTGGTCTAGTTCAACTATAGAAAGCCGGCCTTCGGCAACACCCCGCGGTTTTGTAACGCTTGGCCATTGCTTACGCCAGATTTCCTCTGTATACGGGCCAATAGGGATGTTCTGAAATGAAATTTCCATATATTTTAGTATAGCATTTATCGAGCAAATTTCTTTATTCTAAGATGGTATTTTCGAGCTTGAATCCGCGCGTTATACCTACTTG
>PMZP01000002.1 GCA_003170325.1 Candidatus Tayloriibacteriota bacterium | reverse complement strand
GCTGTTCTTTGTGTTTTATGATCATAAAAAATGATGATTACTAGGTTTACTAAAATGTCACGTACTGATAAAAATGATCTGCACTTATTATAGTGCATTCATAGATTAAAGTCCCGAATGATCCAGAACAATAGAGTCCTTGAATGAAAGCGAGCTTATTTCTTGAGTTCGAGCTTCTTTATGATAGCCGAATATCGTCTAGGATAGTTCTTCTTGAGATAGCTTAGATGAGTCTGACGGTCGGCGACCATGCCGAGAAGACCACGGCGGGAGTGATTGTCTTTGCGATGTTTGCGTAAATGGCCAGTCAATTCCTCGATCCTCTTGGTCAAAAGGGCGACCTGAACCTCCGGAGAGCCGCTGTCCTTCTCGTGGATGCCCGTTTCCTTGATAATCCTAGTCTTTTGTCGCGGTGTTAACATGATTCAATATATTAGCATGATTAGGTAACAGGCGCAAGATATTCGAAGAATATGGCCATCTTTAGAGCTTAAGGCATATCTCACTAACCTCCATAATGCCACTCCCCAACATGAGAGCCGTGCTACAATATCTTCATGTCGCACAATATTAACGAGCTCAAACAGCAGTTTCTGGAGTATATGGAGATTGAAAAAGGGCGGTCGCTGAAGACGGTGGTGAATTACGATCATTATCTGACGCGATTTCTACAGTACGCGAAGCTAAAGAAGACGGAAGATATCACTGATGAAGCTGTCCGTGAATACCGGCTCTGGTTGAACCGCCAATTGACTGGTCGTAATCGTACCAATAAAGGAGAAACCCTAAAGAAGAAGACGCAGAACTTCCATCTGATCGCACTGCGAGCCTTTTTGAAATTCCTGGCCAAGCGCGACATTGACGCCCTATCCCCCGAACGCATAGAGCTGGCCAAAGTCGGCGAACGAGGTTTGGATTTGATCACACCCGAAGAATTGCGTCGCCTGTTGGACGCCCCAGACGGGAATGATCTGAAATCGTTGCGGGATAAGGCTATTTTGGAATGTCTCTTCTCGACAGGTCTGCGCGTTTCGGAGCTTTGTTCTCTTCCAAGCGACATCAATCTTAACCGTGACGAGCTGTCCGTGCGAGGCAAGGGCGAAAAGATCCGTGTCGTTTTTCTTTCGCCAGATGCCAAGACGGCTATAAAGAGGTATTTAGACAAGCGTACAGATATGGATGATGCTTTGTTCGTCAGGCTCAATCGCGAAGATGCCAAGAACGGCGATCTGGCCATGGACAAGCGCTCTGTGGAGCGGACCGTGAAGTATTGGGCTATCAAGACCGGAATTTCCAAGAAGGTCACGCCACACGTCATCCGCCACTGCTTTGCCACCGATTTGCTCTCGAATGGGGCCGATTTACGTTCAGTGCAAATGCTTCTAGGCCACGCTAATATCAATACGACGCAAATTTATACTCACGTCACAGATAGCCAACTACAGAAGGTACATAAACAGTTTCATAATCGCAAAAATTAGGCGGTTATTGGATATTTTGATTACTGGCGATTATAATATGATCATGAAAATCATCTCCTGGAACGTGAATGGAATCAGAGCTGTCGTGAAAAAGGGCCTTTTTACGCCATTTATTGAGAAATATAAGCCTGACATCTTGTGCTTGCAGGAAACCAAAGCTGAACAAGGCCAAGCAGTGATCGACCTAAGTGGATATCAAGAGTATTGGAATTCGGCCAAGAAGAAGGGCTATTCAGGAACGGCGATATTCACAAAGACAAAGCCAATCAATGTCGTCAACGATTTGCCGGCGGAGATTTGCCAGAAGTTCGGCCTCATCGCTGATGATTACGGTGACCCGAGGACTGAAGGCCGTGTGATCGCCGCTGAATTCGGTGACTTCTATGTCGTGACCGTCTACACTCCGAACGCCAAGGACGATTTGAGCCGGATTCCCCTACGGCACAAGCAATGGGACCCGGCATTCCTGGCATATTGCAAAGAATTGGAATCGAAGAAGCCGGTTATTTTTTGCGGTGACTTGAATGTGGCGCACACTCCCGACGATTTGGCGCGACCACAGGAAAATGAGGGACTCAAAGGTTTTACCAAGGAAGAGAGAGAAGGTTTCCAGAGTTTCATTGATGCCGGATTCATCGACACCTTCAGAATGTTCAATAAAGGCAACGGTTTTTACACCTGGTGGTCGCACTGGTCAAATGCCCGGGCGAGAAATATCGGCTGGAGGATTGATTACATCCTTGTCTCAAAAACATTGGGAAATAAGGTCGAATCAGCGGCTATCCATGCCGAAGTCATGGGTTCTGACCACTGCCCTGTCGAATTGGGATTGAAATAGTCGCATTATTTGAGTAAGCCGAATTTACGCGAGCCAATCAAGGCTACGTATGGATTTCGGCAAAGGAAAATCGCCAGAGGCGATTCCAGATCGGATACCGCATGGCGATTTTTTGAATCTCGCGAAAACCAAAGAACTAACGGGTCCGGAGACCCTTCAGGCTCGAAATGCTGAACCTGATTTCATCCACACCATTCCTCGATGGACCCACGTCCGATCTTGTTAGGTGACAGTGCGCATTCTGTCTTTTGATTGCGTCTCTCCCGAAGGAGGACATACTTGTTTTGAGACAAGCTGCACTATCATTCTCCCTAGCAATGGAAGGATGATATAAAAATTGTTTTCGCAAGCTTCGCGCACTAAGGAGTGTGAAGCCTACCCTATATTGTGGAATGTGCAAAGTCTGTCTGAAATCGCAGAACGTTGGCGCCGATAAATCGATCGAAAAATTTTCCCGTAAATTTTCAGCGACATTGTTCTGCGATCACCTCGGATGACAAACTGGTCTGCGACAATTGTATGCCTTGTAAAGGACATTGTAAAGGACGCAACTGTGGATAACTAGCGAACAGTTATGTCCTAGAGGCTATTCTATGAGACAAAGTGCTTTTTCCTTATGATTTCGAGCTCTTTTTGTTCCTCCTGTTCCTTCTTCTCTTTTCCCTGATCGGCCATTTTCTTTAAATCAGAGTCTGGTAATGCCAGGAATTCTTTTGTACGCTTCACCAGGTATTCTTCACTGTTTAGCTTGGGGTCATCCAAAACCTCTTCCAACAACGCATTTAGAATCATACCGATCTTCGGACTTGGTCCTATGCTCCCAACCTCCATGATCTTCTTGCCGTCGATGTTGAGCATTGTAACGGACACAGGATCTCTCAATGCCTCGTCGATCATCGCCTTATACTTCCGTAGTCTGTACGGGTTCTCTTTAGGCCTGCCGGTGCCTATCCGGTCACAAGCACGTAGGTTCATAAGATCCCAGATGTTTTCTTTCCCTACGTTGACGATCATTCTACGAACCGCAGAAAGGCTGATCGTGGCTGTGTCAGCAAAGAACATGTGCCAACGGACCAGCTTGGCCACCTTTTCGATTGTTACACGTGAAAACTTGAGTTTTTCAAGGATTTTGCGTGTTTCACGTGAACCAACTACTTCATGTCCATAGAAGGTCGGCTGATTTGTCTCACGTGAAAACCCTTTAGTTTGCGGTTTCCCAACGTCATGGAACAGTGCTGCCAGTCGCATTTCAAGGCTGAATTCCTTATCAGCAGCGTGTTGAACGGTCCTAAGCAGGTGTTCCCAAACGTCGTAAGCGTGGGCAGATGGCTGTTTTACGCCCAAACCGCGTTCCAATTCAGGTGCAATGTACATAAGCAGGCCAGATTGGTGTAGCATTTCAATTCCTAGTTTGGGATTTGAGGACATCAGTATTTTCGTGAATTCGTCACGAATCCGTTCCATGGACACGTCTTTGAGTAGTGAATTATGGCTCTGTATAGCCGTAAATGTATCTTGATTACACGTGAAACCTAGTTCAACTGCCAAACGAATAGCACGCATCATCCGCAATGCGTCCTCGCTGAATCGGTCAGCTGGACTCCCGACAGTTCTAATGATTTTGTCTTTTATATCCTTGAATCCCTCGTACAAGTCTATGATGTCCTTTATAGCGCCCTTGGAAAGATTGACCGCTATGGCGTTTATAGTGAAATCGCGTCTTTTGAGGTCATCCTCGATAGAATCACTGAATTTGACTAGATCTGGATGCCTACGGTCGGAATAACCCGATTCAAGGCGATATGGAGTCACTTCAACAGTCTTCAGGGTCTGATTATCGGTTAGTTCATTTATGACGGCTACCGTGCCAAACTTGTTCTCGTATACAGTCTTAGGAAAAAGCGGCTGGATTTGCTCCGGAGTGGCATTTGTGGTGATATCCCAATCTTTGGGTTCCCTCCCCAGAAAAATGTCGCGAACGCAACCGCCGACTAGGTAAGCTTGAAAACTGCCCTTTTCCAGGATCTCAATAATCTTGACAATTTCAGCTGGTATGGGACTATTTTCGGCTTTTTTCATGGGATTATTATACAATAATTTGGGTTTTTTGCCAGTTTAGGCTAGTATTACGAGGCTGATCATTTGCACACAGAACGGCATCAATATGCGCCCGTGGCTCAATGGATAGAGCACTTGGCTTCGGACCAAGGGGTTGGGGGTTCGAGTCCCTCCGGGCGCACAAAAGAGTATTAAGTATTTGGTATTAAGTATAAGGAATGGATGCGTCTCGCACGCGGCAAAATGGTTGATATATTAGTGAACTATTGATATCATATTACATAATACCATGAGAAAAGATAAACAACAGGCCACAGTCTTACGAAAGTCAGGAATGAGCTATTCCGATATCAAAGACCGCATGGTTGTTCCCAGAAGCACTCTTTCCAAGTGGTTTACGGACCAAAAGTGGTCGAATGATATCGCCACACAATGCATCGACAAGGCAAGAAATTCGGCTGCCATCCGCCTGACAGTCTTGAATGCGGTTCGGGGTAATAGACTGAAAAAGATCTATGAAGATGCCAGGCAAGACGCTTTTGCGGACTTCGCCGAATTGAAATACCACCCGCTCTTCATCGCCGGAGTCATGGCTTATTGGAGTCACGGAGATATGACGTCGCCACACAAGGTATCCATATCAAGCATGGATGAAAATATCATAAGGATCTTCAGATTGTTCCTGGAAAATATATGCTCTGTTAAGAATATACGGATTCAACTCGCTCTGAGTCGAGACTTTAGCAGGGAAGAAGAAATAAAAGGATTCTGGGTGGAAAAATGCGGCCTTGAAGCGAAGAATTTCATTAAAACCATTCATTTAAAGCAAAAGAGAGTAAAAAAGCTCGGAAATAGGCCATACTATGGTG
>PMZP01000015.1 GCA_003170325.1 Candidatus Tayloriibacteriota bacterium | reverse complement strand
GGTGTCGCTCGGGCAAGGCGCACAAGGAGCGATCCAATCAAGCATACAGTCGATCGGTTCGAACCTGATCATCGTCATGCCTGGCGCGACTAGAAGCTTTGGTTACGGCGTCTCAACGGGCCGTGGAGCATCCCATACTCTGACGCCGGAAGATGCGACTGCCATACAAGACCAAGTTACGGGTGTCAGCGCCGTAGCACCTGAAGTAACCGGTCGTTATCAACTCACAGCCAAAGGCACCAACTCGAACACCAGCGTAACAGGAACCGTCCCATCATATCTTACAGTTCGCAATGTCCAAGTGGATACTGGAAATTTCATATCCGATCAGGACGTAACGAACCGCGCGAAGGTCGCAGTAATAGGACCGACGACTGCTAGCGATCTATTCGCAACGGGAACGGATCCCATAGGGATGACCATACGAATCAAAGGGATTGAATTCAAAGTCATCGGGGTCACCAAGTCCAAAGGTGGGAGCAGCTTTTCCAATCAGGACGACATCGTATATGTGCCTATGTCGAGCGCCCAGTTATTCTTACTCGGTGATTCAACCTACGTAACAACTATCAGCATTTCTGCCACAGATTCAACACAGATGACACAGGTCCAGAATGACACGACAGCCCTATTGCTCGATAGGCATAGGATCTCAAATGCGGCACACGCTGATTTCAACGTATTGAACCAGGCTGACATCGTTTCCGCTGCGTCTAGTGTAACCGGAACATTCACGATCCTGCTGGCCGCCGTCGCCGGAATATCTTTGGTCGTTGGTGGTATCGGCATCATGAATATGATGCTCACAACCGTGACTGAACGCACGCGCGAGATCGGTCTACGCAAAGCCATTGGAGCAAAAAGTCGTGATATCAATATCCAATTCCTATCTGAAGCAGTGGCACTCACGGTGATCGGCGGCGCCATCGGCATCATCCTTGGCTGGTTAGCGGCATATACTGTCACTTACCTCGGTCTTCTACAAGCGCAGATATCTATAACATCCGTATTGTTGGCTTTTGGAGTCTCGGCAGCGATCGGTATCATCTTTGGATATTATCCTGCGCGCAGAGCATCCAGGCTGAATCCTATCGAGGCTTTGAGGTACGAATAACAGAAGTTTTCGATTCCTCGCATATTTCTCGCAGGTTTTACTATAATGAAACGTTCTGAACGGGTTTTGGTCTGCGTGTAAAATTGCTAGCCCCAAAAGCAATAAGAATAGATCCCAATAGATATAACCAATAGAATGCGGCAGAAAGAGGAACTCCGACCAATTCTACAGTCACACCTTGACGAGCTGTATATGAGATATATGCGGATAGCAATACGCCAATAGATATGATGAACATACCGAATGCGATCAGTTTGAGAGGTCTCTGCAACATCTTCATGAAGATACCAGTCTCCAGATAGAAGTATGCGGCAGACAACACGCCGGTCAATACCGCTGCGAACACCAGTATCAATTCGAGTTTATCTGCCATGCGGATATTCTATCATATAGGTTTTCAAGTGATATCGCCGAGAAGTGTATAAGTCGGTTTGACAATTTCCCAAAATCTATTACGCTGTGTGCAGAAATGGAGCCATCATGATTGAACAAGCTGATAAACAAGATACCCCGACAACTAGACAATCGATTTTGATCCCTCGACAACCACATTTACTTCCTGTGGACGGTGTAGCATTGACGCTTGCCGTTTACAATGAACTTTTCAGATGTGGAATGGTAAGATTGATCCACCCAAAGGATGAGACGGCGATATTCCATCAGTTGCTAAGAAAGCTTCTCAATATCGTTCAAGCTGAAGAGAAATTCGGGATATGCGTGGACGTAGACGGAATCGATATCGATACGCTTCAAACAGCTCTCGACGAACATACNNCGCGAAAGCGATCGCCGCCGTAATCGCCAAGAGGTAAACTAGTCAGCATTTCGGTACACGCCCCCTAAAAAGGGCTTTTTTGTTCCATTATTATTATTGGACGGAAATGACGAACCAAACTATAATAGGTTTATGAACAAACATACTCTTAGATACCTCATTGCATTGATCGTATTAGTTGGCTTATTGGCGATCATCTACAGTACAGCTCCAAAACAAAAACCTAAATTGTCACAAACAACCGACAACACACCTCAAGGAAGCGTCGTCATACCGATCTCAATAGTCACTTTCAAACAGGACTCGACATCGACACCATCTATCTCATATGAATACCCTCAATTCCCTTCATTACCTACCGATCTTAATGAAGCGATCTCCTCGTCCACACTCTCTCGAGTCGCAGAATTCAAGGGCGATGTTACCGATAACTATGCAGCACGAAATGCAACGGCTATAAAAGCTGAAGCAGGCATCCCTCTCAATGTATATTCATTCATCTCTTCGTGGCAACCGGCACAAATCAACAGTCGCTTCATCAGTTTGATCATCAGGTATGATTCGTACACTGGTGGAGCAAACGGCAATCAAGATTTGCAAACATTCAATTACGATGTTGCTAATAATAGAATGGTGACTTTGGCTGACTTGTTCACGGACATGCCTGACTATCTGGCATATATCTCTACGACAACTCGTGAGCAGCTACGACGATCAGAAGCCGAAGCATCTCCTGGATATGTGCCGGGTCAGATGTTCTTGGATGGAACTGGGCCGACATTGGGAAACTTCACCAATTTCACTTTCACAGATAATATCGTTACATTCTATTTCCCCAAATACGGTGTGGCGCCTGGGTCGTTTGGCGAACAAAGAGCTGAAATCAGTTTGCACTATTGACAAACTTCCCTTTCAATCCACACTTTTTCTTTTCCAACTTCCCCACTTCGATTTTTTCTTGTCAGACTTTGGCTCCTTCGGAAATTTATACATCGGTTTCTTAACATCCTTCATCTTATGTAACGGTGCCGCTGTCGCCAGAAACTCTTTATGAGCTTGCTCGATGTCTTTTGTATCAGTATTTTGAATGACGCTTTCAGCTTTTCCAGACAATTCCTTTAGGTGACGATCATACTCTAGAACGAGGGGATTCACTCGGAGAGCATTTCCATTGATCCCAAGGATCTTAAGACCCGCTAAAGTCCTGACTCGTGACAACGCCACATATCCCATACCTGGCTCAAATGCCTTGGACAGATCGACTTCAACAGCGTCCAAGCTCATTCCCTGGCTCTTGTGGACTGTGATCGCCCAAGCTAGCCGTAGCGGATACTGGCATATTTCAGCTAAAATCTTCGACTCATCATCGATGACCCATGTTGCTTTGGCGACCGTTATCCTCTGACCACCCGGATGGTCAGGAGTCGATGCAGTTTGAATGACTGGATCCACTCCATAGCCACATGACACAACAACTCCGAGGGTGCCATTCACATATCCTTCTTCAAAGTTGTTCTTGACACAGATCACTCTGGCGCCTTTTTTCAATCGCAATTTGTCAGGAGCTAAACATGATTTCTTCAATGCTTCCACAAGCGGTTTCTTGCCTTTTGAAGTCATCTCGTAGGT
>PMZP01000065.1 GCA_003170325.1 Candidatus Tayloriibacteriota bacterium | reverse complement strand
AATATAATTCTACCAAAAAATTGGCAATAAAAAAAGACCGTGGAATCGCTTCCACGGTCAAAGAGTGGGATGAACACACCGCTACGAAGTCGCTACCTGCCCGACTTTTTCGACCGGCTTGGGACTTTCTTGCTCGTCGAGTCGTTCATCCAAAGCAGTGAGTAACGTGTTAAAGGCATGTCGGGCGTGCATAGTGTCACTCATTATAGGCATCAAAGCGGTGTTATCTGCGGAGTCTACCCTGATAGTTACGTTCATCTTCTCCTTATCGAAGAAATCCTGCTCGTAAGCAAAGAAAGCGATACGCGATCCCGACTCGACAGGAACATAACTCTCACTCTCGGCGTCGTCGCAGGATGTGTCCTTGAGAATACCGAAAGGAAGGGCTAGCATTTCCTTGAAGTAACAAGGAACACCGATAAGCGGGTGTGAGTGGCTATATCCCTGCAACCGCTTTTCGGTAAGGAAGCCGAGCTTCAGTGCGATATGCGACAGCAGGTGACCTGCGATCTGTCGTGACGCTTCAGTGCCCGGTTCGATTGGGATAAACTCGCCGACCTTGTTTTCCAATGAGATTGCGGATATTCGTCCACGTTGACCGATTCGGCCGTCCCATTCATGAAGGACGAGAACGTTACTTCGTGGTTCTCCTCCCCTTTCGGACTCGAACCATCGTTCCTCATATATAACTGCCGGCTGACCATCATATATGCAGTAAACGCCAACAAGGCGACTGTCAAGCGGATTTGGGCCTGGGATATCGTCGGTAACCGTGAGATTTCGTATTCTTTTCATAATCACATTTGTTCTATTCAGTTTTTGGACTTAACAACCTAGTGGTAGGTTAGCACACGGCTATAAAAAGTCTACGTCAAGTTTTACGCTTTATGACATTGACCTTCTACAGAGTCTTCAACCACTCCCTATACTTCCTATCCATCTCCTCAAACCCCTTGGAATTGTCGGCGATGACCTTCTTGCCATGAACTAGGGTGATTTTGCCGTCGAAATCGACAGGCTTCACGTATTCGCGGACCTTTTTCAAACGGGCGATCTTCTTCTTGGCTCCGGCGATGATTTCGTCATCGGATTTTGTGACGCTTCGGATGAATGCCTCTGGACTCAAAGGTTTGCCGGTCGCCATCTTGATCAATTTCTTGGCCGGATACATGGAAGCGTAGGACCAGATATGCGTGAGTTCGCGGCCAACCTGCGGATTGTCGACGATATAACCATACTTTTGGAAGAAATATTCTCGCCACTGATAGACTCCGAGCTCGGCCAATCCGTAACCGTGATAATAGGCCGAACTTTCCCATGAATAGATGTGCGGAAGATTCAGAATGGAGATTGAATCCTCGGAATAGTTCGTGTACTTCCTGGCGGCTTTCCGGGCAATCGCTAATAATTTCGTGCGATTCAAACCCCGGCATTCATAAACTTCTTTCTCGAAGAAGACCACAAAGATGATATGCATGAGTCCGAGCGGCCGAAGCGGGCTTAGCTTCTTGACCTTCCTTTCGAAGAGCTCGAATGGGTATGACCTACCCTTTTCATTCTTGGCATATCGCGTGCGCCATTCGATGCTTGAAGAAATCATATCCATGAACATGCTATGTGTCTCGGCCCAAGAAACTGTCGAGGGCGGATATTCGTGGTTGACGCAGGCGTCCGGTTGCATAGAATTCAAGCGGTCAGCGGCATGTCCGGCTTCATGGAAGACAGTCTCCGTTTCTCGGACGCCGGCGCCGATCTGATTCAAGACGGCGTTCGACGAGACATTGCTCGAAGCCGGGATCCGCCTACCATCCTTGAATTGGATCAGCTTGGGATAATGACAAAATCCGTTGTTGTACTTCCCTTTCCTATCGAGAAGATCGAGTGTGAGCGTGCCCCCTTTCAATCCTACGCCCATGGCTGCGAATGATCTTCCCCAGCGCAAAAGTACGTCCTCAAATCGAAAATACGGATCCTCTTCTTTAGCAAATCCGCCAGTCATCATGTAGCCGAAGTTCCAGGGCTTACGCAGGCCAGGCTTGCCATCCTTGGCCATCTTCTTTTCCAAGTCGCGGACATTTCTGAACGCGTATTTCGTCCTGTCGTATATCTTCTCGAAGATCGAGAACAATTCCTTCTTGGTCATATTCTCGTCTATGCGCGCCTTGTAAGCGTAAAAGTCTTCGAAGCCGAGAGTGCGGGCGAATTCATTGCGGAGCTTCACGACCTTGATGTAATCGTCGATAGTGTCTAAAGGCAACTTTTCCAATGTCTTGAAGCTCGCTTTACGGACTGCTTCATCCGGATCAGTCCTTAGAATGAATCGCATTTTATTTTCAGAGGCTTCAATAAATGAGCCATCCTTGGGATCAATGTAGCCTTCTCTACGCGAAGTCTTCTTCTTGGCTATCCTTGCCTCCAATTCCATAACCTTCTTCTTGATCGGCAGGGCCTTGGCTGGCGTCTGATAGAGACTGAAGAAATGGCCCCAAAGTTTTAGCCTGTCTCTTGTCATTCCTTTTGAAGACTTGACGGCTGCTATAACTTCCGCCTTCAATTTCTCATCCGATCGAAACGCATCGCGATCCGCTTGCGCCTTGTTCATCTTCTCGTCAACGCTATGATCGCCCATGTAAGACAGCCAGAAAAAGTCCTCATAGGCTTGGTGGAGCTTCGAATAGCCTCGGTTCAAGCGATCAAGGAGTTTCGTCATATATATTTTCTTTACCACACCAAGGACAGTACCATACTTTCTTTGATTTTGGCGCATCGCCGATGGTCCACCATTTACCACACTTGCCACAATTGAAATGGTTGAGTTCCTCTATCGCGCGTTTAGCTTTGTCATTTTTCACCATAATTTTGGGAGTATAAACTAAACGAACCTCTTCAAAACCTCAAAATCCTTCTTATGAGTGTCCCTCATGCCGCCATTGTAGAGCGCGCTGGCCGGATGATAGAGAGTGACGATCGTGACAGGTTGTGGCACATTCGATTCGTCAAAGTAGACGGTCTCAAAAGAACGGCCGTGGATCTTGCTGATGGGTTCGATCTCTAAATCCAAGTCATGCCTCTTCATTACATAGCCCATGGAATGACGGCCGAGTGTGACTATGACTTTCGGTTGTATTATCTGCACCTGACGATCAAGGAATGGCGCGTACAAAGCGATCTCTTCCGGCGTGGGGTCGCGATTCTCCGGCGGGCGGTCTTTGACGACGTTGGTGATATAGACTTTGTCGCGCGTGAGACCAATCGATTCGATGAGCTCGGTCAAGAATTTCCCGGCTGCGCCGCAGAATGGTCGGCCGGTCTTGGCCTCATTTTGACCAGGCGCTTCGCCGACGAACATGATCTTGGCGTCATGGCTTCCCTCACCTATGACTGGAAAATATCCGTTGGTTGTACGGTATTCATAAAGCGGCGAATGCGTAAAAGCGAAGAGTTCGTCGCGGATCTTCTTCATGAGGTCGTGTTTAGCTGAATTTGTAGGTTTGGTTTGGTTGGCCATGATTTTACCGTTTAAGTGTTTCGCATTATAGCACAGGTTTTGGAGGCTTTTAATCGGTCTTTAGCTATGCTAAGTTGTGACGAGAAACTTTACAACTTGGAGAAACTTTGGAGCGATTCATGAAGATTTACTACAAACTTATCATCTATGGGTTCGATGGAATTTTATCCAACGGAAAATTGTGTGCGGACGTCGTTTCGGCTATTAAGGCTCAACGTAAACTAGGATGCAAGATCGCATTCGTGTCGAGCGGGAGTAAACCGCATGTCGACTACATGTTTAAAGCTCTCAGCTCTAAATGCTCGTTCGACTACGTCGCTTTCGATGCAACGCCGAGCAAGACACCTACATTTCAGGATTTATGCATCAAAGTTGGAGTCGAGGCAAACGAGACTTGCTGCATAAGCGATTCTATAGCAGACCTCAGCCAAGCATATAAGGCTAGTATCGCACCAATCGGGATTCTGCGTTACGGCCCAGAACTAGCTGAACTTATGTACGCAGCAGGCGCGGTCAGAGTATTGACTAGCTTGGATGATTTGGCATTCGATTCCGCACCATCAATAGTCCCCGCTTTGGACCGACACTAATTTCGAAGCTCCGACCTGCGTCGGAGCTGTTTTATTTCAATAGTTTTGCCATCGATCCCAAATCACCATTGAGAATGGTCGGCAACATACAGAGAATCTCTTCCTTATAATTAACTGTCTCATCTATAGGATTCAGGATGTAGATCTTCTTTCCCAGATACAGTCCGAGACCCATTTCCATGAGAACCGCTCCGCCGATGTAGCCGGACTTGCCGTTCTTCTCATAGTTCAAGACTAGCACAACATCCCCTTTCGCAACTTTATTGAAATGATGCTTAGTCAGAAACGTCTTTCAATCATAGGTATTCGCATCTTTGAACCACGTCTTGTAAGTCTCCACGCGGTAATCTCCGCTCTTTTCCATCTTCCCCGCTGTGAGCGGAACGAGCACCTTGAATCCCATGGCTTTCAATTGTTTCTGGACCTCAATGACCTGTTTATAAAAAGCGGCACTGGAACAGATGACGATAGTCGTTCGCGGATTCTTGATTTTTCGCGACTTTGATACCTTCTTCTTACTTGGTTTTTTCATGCTTTTTTATATTATTCAAATCGCCATGAAGACATATAGGGTCCATCGCCTTGATCTCGTCCAAGTAGGCAGAGTCTGTCGGTATGTCATTGAGCAAGAATATCTTCTTGTTATTCACGTAGGCCATTCCCATTTCCATTAAGCAATTGCCCCCGATGTAATTCTTCACGCCTTTCTTTTCCAGATTGACAATCAGGATCGCATCGCTCTTGAGGATGTGATTATAATGCTGCCGTATATAGTCATGAGCTTTCTTGAACTCCGAACTTTCGACACGTTCACCTTTTTCGTTCACTGGAAAAGCAATTCCTTTGCCATTCACGTGATCCTCATAATCCTGGTGTATCCAGCCATCAAAACCCAACTCCCGCAGCTTATTTTTGGATGCGACCATTTCATGGACAAAGCTGTTGCTCCCCAATAC
>PMZP01000027.1 GCA_003170325.1 Candidatus Tayloriibacteriota bacterium | reverse complement strand
ATTACATTGTTTATACTCTGGATAATTGTTACAAATGAGTTGGCAAAAAACTTTGGCTGGTCTGACGAAAATATGTCTCAAGTTATAATACTGGATCTTTTCATGTTTCTTATATGGATTTTCGGTTTCTCAATCTCTCTTAGAAGATGTTACGACCTGGGTTGGAACAAGTTGGGGAGCATATTACTATCAATTTTCTTGGGTTGTCCTCTCATAATTGGAGGTGTATTACTTCTCTTCCTCGGTATTTCAAAGGGATCGACAGGACCAAATAAATACGGAAATATAGATTCGGGAAAACTTTGGGTCTCAATATTTGGCAAGAATACGAATTAGTCTATTCAAGAACCGAAAAGTCAAACAAAGCTATTCGGACATCGTCCCAAGCTCCCCACATATGATTTGAAGAGGATAGCAGTAACCGATGAAAATGGCGACTCGATTGAAGAGAAAGGAAATATGGACGTTGAAATGACCATAGATGCCATACATCACGCCAAAAAATATAATACAGCGGTTCTGTTTAGCGGAGATTCGGATTTTCTGGCATTGGCAACCTATCTTCGTAACGGTGGAAAGAAAGTATATGTATTTTCTTCTAAAAATAACGTATCAGAGGAATTAAGGACCGGCACGGACGGCTATACCGACGTACTCTTGATCGAGAAGGATATCTGGGGCAGAGAATTGCGCCGCAGGGAGGAGAAACAAGAAGTCAAGACCGCATAACGAAAGCAGCCCTCCGCGAGGAGGACTGCCCTTGGATGTAATACCCTATCAGTTAATGGAAACTGATAGACATGATGAGTATACACTAGTTAAGGTTTAGCGCAAATCTTGCACTGGCTGATTATATTTAAAAAAGCCCCAACCAGTTAAGGCGGGGCCGACACAAGTTTTGAGTCCGATTAACGGTCGAAGTAACCACCTCTACCAACTTCGGTGCCGCAGTTCAGGCACTGGTGTATCAGACCCTTCCTGACAGTCCGATGGCCGCAATCTGGGCACAAAGGGGCTTCTTCCTCTGGGAAAGACGTAGGATGACCTCCGAAAGCCAGAGGTCCCACATCATCCTTCAGAGAGAGAGAGTGACCTTGCAGACTATCATTTCTTTCATCTCGGTACGGAGTTCCGCGTACTCTTCTGCAGTTAGTGGGATCACCAGACTGTAGCATGGGCAACGATCGCGACTGTTGCCCGCAGTTTTAACCGTTAAGAATCGTTCCGTAATCTCATGGGAGGGGTCGCTGGTACCGTGAGTCGGATGAATTGTGTGTACTTCCTGAAGACTATCGATACAGACATCATCTTGAATCGCCTCGCTACGGTCCGTGATGAGAGGGGAGTGGGTATCGAGGACGCACAAGAGTGTGTAATCCACGATGTCCACTGACATTGGGATGTTGAACCGTTTACACGAATGCCTGTCGAGCTTCATAAACGGCGGCTTCTCATTTCTCTCGCGCACACCCTGTGAGTTGTGCCGAGGCAAGATTGAAAAGGAGATACCGTTCTCTTCATGATTGGCTAGAACACCGGTGATCACAAGCTCTTTTGTTATTTTCATAAAGACCTTTCTGTTGCTGTTTACCTATGATGAAGCTATCACGCATTTTGATATATGTACAGGCATACGTCCTAATGTATCACTTCCACGCGCCGATGATGGCGCCGCCGACGACTAGCGACACGAGCGTGCAGACGATATTGATGAGCACCAGCTTGAATGGTCGGCGTTCCCAGAGGAGTGCGCCGACTGATTCGGTGGCCACGAAGCCGAGCCAGATGATGAAGCCGAGAAAGGCTCCGTCGCTCGAAGTCAGGATGTTGTTAGCCGAAGCAAGAAATCCCAGAACGGAAAAGCAGATGACCACGGCGATGAATTGGGCGATGTAGGCTTTCCATAATCCTCGGTACTTGGCTGACTCCATATCCGTAGCGGTCGTCTTGGTGAGCAGTACCCATTCCTTGCCGAAAAGGATCGGAGAATACCAGAGAGCACCGATGCCAAATGAGACGGCGGAAGCCACCAGGATCGGCCAAAAGTTTATGTTATACATGAGATATTTTAAAGATTATTGATATGGTAAGATAGTATCAGCATGGTCGTGGCTAGGCAATAAGGCATCAAATCACATACAATCATGAAAAATAATACCTCTTTACCTCTATTTCTCGTTCTCATCGGCGCTTTTTTTCTTTTCTATAACTCAAACTGGTCATTCAACTTCGGCTTGACCGTGGGATTCATCTGGCCGACGGTGGTTATCCTCGCGGGATTGATACTATTTATGAAAAAGGACAGGACTTGATCATGAAGATACGCCCGACTGGTCTCATAATAGTAATTGTCGTAGTAATTGTTATGATTGCGGCGTTGATTCGTTATACAAATACCAATCTTCGATCTCCCAGCTCCAAGCTACTGCCGCTCAGCGCACCTGGCGACATCATTCACGCGTTGGTCGCTACATCAACAGCTGACCAGGAGAAGGGTTTGGGCGATCGGGACTCTTTGCCGATAGATCAAGGGATGCTTTTCATTTTTTCGACGCCGGGAAGCTACGGATTTTGGATGAAAGACATGCGTTTCTCTTTGGACATGGTTTGGATCGGCGCTGATAAGACTGTAGCTGGCGTCACTTCGAGTATTTCTCCGGAAACTTACCCGAATTTATTCCTTCCGCCTCATCCGATTTCTTATGTCCTAGAATTGAATGCCGGTCAAGCGGAAAAGTTGGGCATTGCCACAGGCACAGCGCTCGTTTTCTGACGGAAGCTCGGTGAGCAATGCCTTCGAGTGGTCATGCAACAATCAGTCGCTGTTGAGCGGTTTATCAGTGCACTACATTGCATGAGCGCGAGGAGGCAGTGTTCACCGAGCCCACAGAATTCTGATGACAAATCAAAATTTCATGACATAACTCGCTATCCACACTTCTTTTGTTGCACCAGCGGAGGTAGAATGGCAGTAAAAGAAATGTAGCAGCACCGTTCGTAGATTTTATTATAAATAATTAGCATTGAGCGCAGCCCCGGCTCCCGCCAGCTAGGAGACTGCGAGTCACATATGCCAAAGAAGAAAAAAACCGCTATGAAGGAAGCGGTCAAGGCACCTTCCATCCCCACGATTATCAAAAGAGACGGTCGAATCGTGCCGTTTGATCTCGCTAAGATCACAAATGCCATCTGGAAAGGCATGAATACCGTCAAGGAAGGGTCGATGGAGGAGGCCGATATGGTCGCCCATCAGGTTTTTGCCGAGTTAGTCCGCATAAAGAAGAAATTCTCCAACTTTTTGCCGACAGTCGAGGGCGTCCAGGACATCGTTGAGGCCGAGCTCATGCGCGCCGACTATGTGAAGACGGCTAAGCACTACGTCTTGTACCGCGAAGAACGGGCCAAAATTCGCGCCCAAGGCATGGAAGTACCCGAACACGTGCGCAAACTTGCGATCGATTCGCAGAAATACTTCAGGAACGCTCTTGGCGAGTTCGTCTATTACCGTACATATTCCCGTTGGATCGATGCCGAGAATCGCCGCGAGACCTGGATCGAGACTGTCGACCGTTATATGGGATTCATGCGCGAGAATATCGGCAACAAGCTCAAGGATGCCGAGTACAAAGAGGTCCGTGAGTCGATCTTGACCCAATCGGCCATTCCTTCCATGCGCCTCCTGCAATTCGCCGGACCGGCCGCTCGCCGGACCAATGTCTGCGGATACAACTGCTCTTACATTGCCCCGGAATCATTTCAGGACATGTCCGAGATAATGTACATCTCCATGAACGGCACCGGCGTCGGATTTTCGGCTGAAAGCGCCAATGTGCAGAAATTCCCGCAGATCCTCATCCAGACCGGAGAGAAGCTGAAGGCCCACGTCGTCGAAGATTCCAAGGAAGGTTGGTGCCGGGCCTTCGTGGTCGGTGCCACTGCCTGGGCATCTGGCAAGGATATCGAGTTCGATTATTCTCTGGTGCGGCCGCTCGGAGCCAGGTTGAAGATCGGTGGCGGCAAAGCTTCCGGACCGGAGCCTCTTCGCCGTTTGCTGGCCTTCACCCGCCAGGTCATGAGCGATCGTCAGGGACGGCGCCTGCGGAATATCGATGTTCACGACATAATCTGCATGATGGGCGAATGTATCGTGGCCGGCGGAGTCCGGAGGAGCGCGCTCATCTCGCTTTCCGATCTTGATGATCCGGAGATCCGCGATGCCAAGAAAGGGGCCTTCTATATGACTCATCCGCATCGTTCATTGGCCAATAACTCCGCTGTTTATATCAGCAAGCCTTCCAACGAAGAGTTCCTCAAAGAATGGATGGCCCTTATAGAGAGCCGTTCCGGCGAACGGGGCATATTCAACCGCGGCTCGCTGGCCTCGACCCTGCCGGAACGTCGTATCAAGGTTCTCAAGAGCTACTCGGGTTACTTTGACGCGAGCGGAAAGCACATCATCGGACTCATCGGCACCAATCCCTGCGGCGAGATCATCCTCCAGTCCAAACAATTCTGTAATCTTTCCGAAGTCGTAGCCCGGGCCGAAGATACGGAGAAAAGCTTGATGAAGAAGATCCGTGTGGCTGCCATTCTAGGCACATACCAGTCGATGCTGACTCATTTTGAATATCTGTCCAAGGAGTGGAAGGAGCGCTGCGAACGTGAGCGTCTTCTCGGCGTCTCCATCACCGGCCAGTGGGATTGTCCGGCCGTGCGCAAACCGGAAGTCATGAAGAGATTGCGTGATGAAGCCATCCGCGTCAATAAAGAATACGCCAAGAGGTTCGGGGTGAGCGAATCCACAGCTGTCACTTGCGTAAAGCCATCCGGCAATGGCTCCCAGACCTTCGATTGTTCATCAGGTATGCATCCTCGTCACGCCAAATATTATATCCGCCGGGCCCGCATCGCTTCGACTGACGCCTTATTCAAAATGCTGAAGGATCAGGGCGTGCCGTATTTTCCTGAAGTCGGACAGACAGCGGACAACGCCACGACCTATGTCCTGGAATTTCCAGTCAAGGCTCCGGCGAGCACCGTCACCTTCAAGAATGATCAGAGCGCGCTTGAGCAACTGGAGTATTGGAAAATGGTCAAGGTCAATTTCACCGAACATAACCCTTCAGTCACCATCTCTGTCGGCAATGACGAGTGGATCACCGTGGCCAACTGGGTCTATGAGAATTGGGACATGGTCGGAGGGCTTTCATTCCTGCCGCGCGAGGATCACGTCTACAAGCTGGCTCCTTACGAAGAGATCGACGAGAAGACTTACAAGGAGCTGTCCAAACGGATGGAGCGTATCGACTATTCCAAGATCATCACCTATGAGAAGCAGAACGAGACTGATCTCAAGAAAGAGCTGGCCTGCGTGGCGGGCGTTTGCGAGATAGTTTAGGAAGATTCTCTGGGCACAGTGAAGATTTCCTCTCGAATCTCTCGGAGACGCCTTAACTGCGCTCACATTTGAAGCACCCATGTCTCAAAAGTGACGGATTTTCCGCCGCTTTTACGTAGTCACTTTTATATAGTCTGCACAGGAACATGTCTCTCCGATAGGCGCTTTAGTTGACTAAAGTCAAGCGGGCTTTAAAATGTTTGTATTTTTAATACATCCAACTTTACCTAACTAAAGCGTCTTGAAAATCAACAGTTACCACCCCACCTATTCAATTTGAGCGCACTACAGTTGACTGTAGTGGCGTTAACGTTTCGATATGACTACACTCAACTGTAGTGCTTCAAAATGACAGAGGTACCACTCCGGGTCCAGAAAACAAAAATGCCGCTCTTCAGGTGGAGCGGCGATAGAGATAATTCACTGTGTTTTTCATAGAATAGAGCTAATTTGCTGTAATGCACATTAACAATAGTTATTAGACTTGTCAATACAATAAAAATAGTATATATTGATATCAGTCCTACCAGACAACTGCGCTTTATGAGGCCGCAAGGCTTGATAGAGTGAGGAAAGTCCGAACACCGGCGACCTTAAAAATCGCAGTAGGGTAGCGGGTAACGCCCGTCATGGTAATACCACGAGGTGCGAACAGAGACGCGTTCATTGGAAACGATGAACGGGTCCGATCGGCCGCGAGGCCAGTCGGATTAGCTCCATGGCAACATGAGAGGTGCAACGGCTAAATCCTTACCTCGGTGCAAGGTCGTGTCCCGAGAAAGCCCGCAAGGGTGATCGAGGGAAGAACCGCTCGAGGTGCCGAGCGATCGGCATCCTAGATAAATGGTTGTCAGCGCGACACGTCGGCTTCGGCCGGCATGAAGCGTACAGAATTCGGCTTATGGTATGGCGAAATGGAAATGCCTCGGAAAAACCGGGGCATTTTCTTACCTGTGGATTATCTGTGGACTACTGCTAGAATATAAAATTTTATCTGCTATAATAGATGACGTTATTAGATAATTTATCGAATTATGGAATCAGATTCTACATT
>PMZP01000050.1 GCA_003170325.1 Candidatus Tayloriibacteriota bacterium | reverse complement strand
TTCCAAAAAGGATGGCATCCGCCACATCCGACGTTCTTCGTGCGCCGGAGCATTTACGAAAAGTACGGTTCATTCAGGACCGATTTGAATACGTCGGCTGACTATGAATTGATGCTCCGTTTCTTGGAAAGATATAGGATATCGTCCAGCTACATTCCACAGGTCTTGGTAAAAATGCGAAACGGTGGGCAAGGCAATCGCAGTTATTACAATCTGATCAGGGCCAATATAGGTTCCTATCGCGCATTCAAGTTGAATGGCTTGAAGGTAAGCCCACTTTTCATGATCCAGAAGCCGCTATCTAAAGTCGGCCAATTCAAGTAGAAGAAATCATTTATTCTTGACGAAGAAAGCTCTAGCCGTCTTCAGGATGATGAATATGTCGAGAATCAAAGACCTGTTCTTTATGTAGTACAGATCGTATTGGAACTTTATCTTGGCTTCGTCAACCGAAGTGCTCGGTTTATAATTGATCTGGGCCCAGCCGATGATACCGGGCTTGACGATGTGGCGAATCTCGTAGTAGGGGATCTGTCCGTAGATCTCTGCCAATTTGGTTCTCTCCGGTCTCGGTCCGACGAAGGAGATGTCGCCTCGCAGTACATTGTAAAGCTGAGGCATCTCGTCGAGGTGCGTGTATCGTAGGAATTTGCCTGCGAGTGTCACCCGGCTGTCATTAGCGGTCGTCCAAAGCGGGCCGTTATGGTCGGTTATCATCGTTCGGAATTTGTAGAGCGTGAACGGTTGGTTGTTCTTTCCTGTCCTTTCCTGTCTGTAGATGATCGGCCCTTTTGAAGTCATGGCTACTAGTAGGCTGATCACAATGCTTACCGGTCCGGTTATCGGCAGAGTCAGGATTATGGCCAGTATCTCGATCAATCGTTTGGTCGATTCGTATAGGCTTTTATTCTCGGTGATCTCCCTGATGAACCACTCCTCCTCGATCTCTGATAATGGAATGCAGCCGAAGAGAGATTCATAGAAGTCGGTCAACGTCATTATCTCGATCTGCCTGGATAATATGCCATATAGCAATTTCGTCACAGCGTTATTCCTCAAGAATTTTCCATCGATGACGACTTGGGTAATCGAGTGTCTTTGGATGGCATTGTTGAGCATGGACATGTCGCCATTGAAGGGATAAAGCGAGTATCCTAGTTGAGGATTCCCATTCACATACGCGGAGATTTCCATCATGAGTGGCGAGGCGGCCAGCGTAAGGATATTCGAACGATAGGCTTTCCTGGTGAAGACTTTTCGGAGTATGTAGCGCCAAAGAATGTCCAGTACACCAAAGGCGATAGTTAGCATGATCAGGTTGGCCTTGGGCGTCAGCTCGAAGAACCGGCTGAAGATGTAAAAGATAGTTATGGTAATAGAAAAGCTGACCAGCAAAGCCGTGCTTACCCGTTTGGCGATCTCTATGATGTTACTGAAGGCCTTGAATGTATATAAGTTCGAGATGTAGAAGATGGTGAGCCAAAGAAAGAGCACCACCAGGAATGGTTCCAAGTGGACAGAGAATTGGGTCGCGAAGTACCCATTGCCATACCTAGCGTATAGCACCAAGAGCATAGACACGAAGAAAACCGCTATATCTCCTAGGAAAGCTATGCCCAATTTATGGCGCTTTATGAGCTCGCCGAACATACTGGAGAATATACACCAGATATATCAAAATTGCATGTTATACTGGAGTCATGGTCAACCCCTTCGATCGCAGTTTCTTCAGATTTCTCATCGGTTTCGTCTGCATACTCTGCGTCAGCTTTGCCATCCTCTACACCGTTGGCCGCTTTACCCCGTCTTCAAACTCTCCCACTGCCGCTTTGAATCAATAATAGGTTTTACGAGGTCAAAGAACGGCGCTTGACGGGCTCACGGGGGTTGGTATACTTGTTTCAGTTTCTTATATGTTTATATAATAAAATGAAATACTCTGAATTATTAGAAAATCTAAAAAGTCCCATATTTTCCTTACACGACTTGGCCATTCTTGGCCAAAAGGCTATACCGTCCCAGATCTCAAATTTTGCCAAAAAGGGAGATATCATCCGCCTAAAAAACGGCCTGTATCTGATCGCATCAAGAAAGAGCGATGTTATGCTCGAACATATCGCTTTTCGCATGTATGATCCGAGCTATGTCAGTCTTGAATGGGCTCTATATAAGCATGGGCTCATGCCTGATATCCCTTACAACGTGACCTCCGTGACCGCCAAACCGACTAGAGATTTCAAAACGCCGCTCGGCTCTTTCATATATAAAAGTATGAAGCCCGATCTATTTTTCGGTTACATGAAGAAGGAAGATGTCGCGGATCAGCCATATCTTTTGGCGTTGCCGGAAAAAGCTTTGCTGGACTATCTGTATCAGAACCTTTCGCGTTTGAATGGTCAGGCTGATATCGACGGCTTGCGCCTCAATCCATTTACCGTGAAGAAACTTGATACGAAAATCCTTCGCGAATATGCGCGCGTTTTCGACAATCCTCGTCTCGATTCTCTTATATCATGCTTACCATTGAACAAATAAAAAATTCGTTCACCGCCGAAGAGTTCTGGAGAAGTCCCCGGGCGGCTCTCGTAGAATATGTCCAGTATGAGCTCTTGGACTCGCTTTTCAAGCAGAAGCATTCGGAAAAGCTATCTTTCATCGGCGGGACGGCCGTGCGCATCGTCTACGGCAGTCAGAGGTTCTCGGAGGATCTTGATTTTGATAATTTAGGACTGGATTTCGAAAGCTTCGAGGCAATGCTCGGGCAGGTTGCGGCGGATATGAGACTGAAGGATTTTACTGTGGAGATTCGAATGGTTGAAAAGCTGGCTTATCATTGTTATGTCAAATTTCCGGATATCCTTTTCCAAAATAAGCTTAGCCCGCTGTCCAACGAAAAGCTTTTGATCCGCGTCGATGCCATGCAAAAGGACAAGTTCGCCGAACCACGCTTGGTCGCACTCGATAAATTCGGCGTCTACCGGAAGATCAAGGCCAATCCGCCCGAAGTCATTCTGGCTCAAAAGATCGTGGCGTTCTTTGAACGCAAGAAAGGCCGTGACCTATTCGACATCGCCTATTTGCTGAGTCTCATTGGAAAGCCTGATTTCGCTTATCTGGAACATCTGGAGATAAGCAAGACCGACTTGTTGGGAAAGATGCTTGACCGCATAAAGGAATTTGATCTCGGAAAAATGGCTAATGACGTCAAGCCATTCCTCATCAAACCTGACCAGATCGCCCGCGTCGAAACCTTCCCCGAATATATCCGGGGCAAGCTCGGTAACATATCATAAAATTCTTCATTCCTTTTTGAACCTTTTTTTATTCTTTCTTGAGACTTTTTTTATCCCGTCTTGAGACTTTCTTCATCGTATCTTCATTTCGGTTTGATAGGCTGGTGTGATTATCAGCCAGTTTTTTAATTTCATCGAATCAACATGAAAAAAATCATCTTTACCTTGATCGCTTGCGCGGCCGGATTGGTCGCTTTCAGCGGATCCGTCAACATCGCTTATGCCGATACGGTCGTGGGTGGTGGCAAGCTCGACGACGGAACGTATTGGACCGCGGCCGGTAGCCCGTATATCATAGAAGACGGTATCACCGTGCCATCTGGAAGCTCATTGACGATCGGTCCAGGCGTTACTATCGTCACCGATCCATCACTCGAAGGCTACGACGCCTTCTTCATAAAGGGCGCTTTGAACATTGAAGGCACAGTCGGCCAACCGGTTTCCATTAGCGGGCCAGGCTCCATATATATTCAGGGAACCTCCAGCATCAATTATGCAGATATCTCATTATCAGACGGCATATCTATTTCCCAAACTCATGTCGATATAGCCAGTTCGACTATCTCCGGCGCTTCACAGGCTATACATTCACGTGCCAGCACGGTCAATATAACCGGCAGCCGATTGGCGGACAATCAGTACGGCATATACGTAGAGCCGACCACCCAGATCATGCATCCCGTTGAATCTGCCGATCCGTTTTCCGGCACTGGCGGCATAGGCAATGCTCTGGACGATTCGGACCCGCCTTCGGTGGCCATACATAACTCTGTTCTAGTCAACAACGGTCGAGCCGCTATTAAAAATACCGACACTACCATGGTCGATGCCACGGATAACTGGTGGGGGACTGGTGACGGTCCTTTGGCCACGACCACCAATACCGTCATCGGCGCTGTCGCCTATGATCCTTGGCTCAAAGAAGATCCGGACAAACTGACGCCGGTTTGCTGTTCCAACATCCTATTCATTCCCGGCCTCGAAGGCACGCGCCTCTATAAGCCGCAATCATTGCCGCTAAGTCTTCTCACGAGCACCAATCAGCTTTGGGAACCTAACATTAATGCTGATGTCACCAAGCTTTACTTGAATCCGGATGGAACCAGCAAGGATCATTCCGTCTATTCCGGTCAGCCTATAGATTCTGCCCTAGGTTTGCAGGGTATCTACGGCAAGTTCATGGGTTTCTTGGACGGACTTGTCTCCAAAGGGTCCGTGAATGAATGGCGAGCCTTCGGCTATGATTGGCGAGAGCCTATAGCTGAAGTGGTTGCGGGGAGTCAGAAGAAAGCCACCACGACCGAATCGTTGCTTGATATCGTTTCGCGGATGGCTTCAAGTTCGAAAACCGGCAAAGTCACTCTTATTGCGCACAGCAATGGGGGACTGGTGGCTAAATATCTGGTTAAGACTTTAGTGGATCTTGGCAAAGATAGTCTGATCGATTCTGTTATTTCTGTTGGTGTGCCGTATCTCGGCACACCTGAAGCGATCCTTGGTCTCTTGCACGGCGACCATCAGTCTATCTTCCACGGTCTCATAACTTCCCAGGCGACAGCCCGCGGATTAGGCGTCAATATGGCCAGTGCTTATTCGCTTCTGCCGTCGGCGGAGTTCTTTCGTTCGGCTTTCAGCCCGACCATCGCTTTCGCTTCGACAACGGTGAAGGGTGTCAATAACGGGTCGTATCCGCGGGGAATTAGCACGGCCGCCGATCAGTCGGCCTTCATAACCGACGCGAATAACGCCAGAAAATCGCCGGACTTCACGGACACGAATTCGCCGATCAGAGGTAATAAGGTCCTTTCGACTGCCGCCCTAGTCCTCCACGATCTCCTTGATCCCATGGCTTGGCCGAAGTCCATAGCTACCTGGGCCATAGTCGGCTGGAATGCCGCCACGACGCAGTCTGTTACATATCACGATTCTTCAGTCTGCGCGATCCAAATCCTAGGATTGATTTGTGCCGACAAACTGGCGCATGACATCGTAGAGACGAATATGGGAGATGGCACGGTGGTGGCGCCGAGCGCGGCTTATAATTCGAGTAATACGCTTGCTGTCGATTTGAAGTCGGCTTCCGACGAGGCCGGCCATAGCATCACGCATGCGAATATATTGGAATCGTCGACGACAGAGGCGATTGTCGGTCTTATTGTCGGCGGCGATTCATCAAGCTCATCACCCGACGCTTCAGCAATCGTACTGGCCAAGACCTCGCAACTTCCGGGTGTAACGGTCGGCATTCCTGATCCAAGTCAAGAGCCTATGGAGCTTCGTGTGAGCACTCATTCTCCGGTCGAGCTCAATGTCTACGATGACAAAGGCAATCACACCGGTCCGATCCCATTGCCGGCCAACTTGGCAGGACAGGACAGCTATTACACCGGCGCATATGAGACGAAGATACCGGACAGCGATTACCAGGCGTACGATAGTGCTGACGGGCAAGACACATATATCACTCTTCCAAGTTCGGGCGCTGCGTTCAAAATCGTGGCCAATGGTACGGATCTCGGGTTTGCCACACTCGATATCGAGCGAGTCCGTGATTCACAGGTATTAGATAGCGTCGAATACTCACAATTCCCGGTCACACCGCTCTCTACCGGGAGTACCACGGTATCTTCGGCTTTGATCCAGAACGATCTTGTAAGTCTGGATAAAACACCGCCGCTGGCTCTAGATATCGACGGCGACGGGACTGTCGATCAAAGTTTCAAACAGAATCGCGGGGCATTGCCCGATCCGACAACGATCGCCAGTTCCACCTTGAAAATGATGCAAAGTCTGGCTGGTTCAGATCCCCACGGAAAGCAATTGATCCAACGCATCAAACACTTGATGGATCTCATGTCCAAAGGCAAGTTGAAGCAGGTCAAGAAGCAGAGCGGTTCATTCGATTTCCATTTCGGCCACTTGAGGTTCAAGGGAATATCCGTTGGTAACAAGCAAAAAATCCTTGATAATGTCGAAACAATGGTCAGAGAGATGGAGGAGGCGCAGTGATGGTTAAATCAGTGCTAATTATAGATGACATGCTTGACAGGCATGGTATAATAGAAAGATGAAATATATGGATATATTAAATATTGCTAACTCAATCATAGTGATGATCGGTCTGCCGGTCTTGCTTAGGGCCGCTATGTATTTGGGTAAAAGGCTTCAGAAGCTAGATGATCTTCAGGCGACTGTAAACAGTCTAGAAGCGTCATTTGCTAATATGGGAAACGGTATGAATCAAATGCGAGACGATACGCGTGAAATTAGAATCGAAGTTTCCGAGGTTAAGAGCAAGGTGAATATTCTGTGGGATTGGTTCACGAAATATATCATAAACGAAAAGCGGGCTGTATAGCCCGTTTTTCGTACACACCAAATTGTTTGAATCTATTTCAGTTCCACTTTGCCTCCGGCAGTCTCAAGCTGTTTCTTGAAAGCCTCGGCCTCTTCTTTCTTCATGCCATCCTTCAGAAGGGAAGGGGCGGTGTCAACCAGGTCCTTAGCCTCCTTGAGCCCGAGCGCCAGGACTTCCTTGACTACCTTGATGACCGCGATCTTGGTCGCGCCTGATGCCGTGAGATGCACCGCGAAAGTGCTCTTCTCATCGCCTGCCGCAGCCGCACCAGCCGCCGGAGCCGCCGCCGCAGCCGCTTGGGCCGAAACGCCGAACTTCTTCTCGAATAATTTCACCAGCTCATTCAAGTCCAGAACAGACATCTTCTCTATCGATTCCACGATGGCCTTGAACTTCGCCGGAACTTCCACTGCTACTGTTTGATTTTCCATGATGTTAATTGATTTTATTAGTCTTCAGGAAGGTCGGGGGCGTCACTCCGAAGAATGTCCGCAGACGATTCAACAGAATCGCCTACTGGGTGATTTTCAGCAGAAAATCATCGAGGATTAGGAAGATTTGTTGCAACAAATCTTCCGCGTTCTGAGGGGTGATGCCCTCGACCTTCCGCTATCGTTAATAATAAATGAACTAGACTTTCTTCTTGGCGATCTGATCCAATGACACCACCAAGCCCTGAATAGGCGAATTGATCACATTCACGAACATGCTATACAGGGTATTTAGAGGCGGAATCGCGGCGATCGCCGTCATCTCCTCTTTGCTCATATACTTGCTCTCGAACACACCGCCGACGATCGTCACTTGGTCCTTGAATTTCTTCTGGAACTCATAGATGCCGCGAGCCGGCGCCACCAAGTCAGTGCCATAAGCCAGGCCGAGCTCTCCAGCCAAGGCTGGAGCGGTGCCGGCGTATTTCTTGGCCGCCAGAGCCAAACCAGTCAAGGATTTCTTGGCCACGAAGAATCCCACGCCATCCTTGGTCAGCTGTTTGCGCATGGTCGTTGCGTCGCCGACTTTCAGGCTATGGAAGTTGACGAAGACCAGCGTCTTGGCGCCATTCATGATAGTGCCGAGCTTCTCGACGATCTCTTTCTTTTGATCTTTTGTACGAGCCATTTTTGTTGAAGCACTAATTTCGAATTAATAAAATCGACCTGATCAGGCCGAAATAGAGGATAGTCCTCGGAAGGTCTTCTGCCACGGCGTCGCGCTTTGCATAATCGCGAGTCGGGCTGCCTTCTGTCTTTGGCCTTGGAGACAATATTACATTTTTTGGCCGGACTTGCAAGGAGATGGGAAAAACATGCAAGAACAGACGATTTCTGCTAGAATACGCCTTACTTAATAATATGGAAACACTCACTGCACTATTCGGGTCCGAGACGAAGATAAAGATCCTTCGTTTATTCCTTTTCAATCCTACGACGCCATTCTTTCTCAAGGAAGCCGCCAGCCGGACGCAATCCTTGCCTCGTCAAGTCAAGAAAGAGCTGAACGCGCTGGAAAAGGCCAGCATCCTCGTCAAGAAACGCCAGATTTCCAAGGACATTCAGAAGACCGGTCGAGCCGATAAGATCACCACTCGCAAGATCCAGGGCATCGGCTATATTTTAAATGCCAAATTCCCGTATCTGGATCCCCTCAAGAATCTCCTGACTATCACCAGCCTAGCGGCTGACGAATCGCTGGCCAAGCGCTTCACCAATGCCGGTAGGATCAAACTCTTCATCGCTTCCGGTGTATTCATCCAGAATTGGGATTCGCGAGTCGACCTGCTAATAGTTGGTGACGAATTGAATTTGACCAAGATAGAGTCCGTTATCAAAGGCATCGAAGCGGAAATAGGGAAGGAGATTGCCTATTCGGCCTTTGAGACCCAGGATTTCGAGTACCGTTTCGGCATTCACGACCGTTTGGTCCGCGACATTCTCGATTATCCCCATGTGACTTTGTTAGATAGACTAGGAATAGAGCCACAGTGACCTATCCACACCCCCCAATTGCAGATTTCCAGCCGTGCTATAATTAAGCCATTAACCGCATAATTAATAGCTAAAAATAATCATATGATGTTCTTTCAAAATTGGGGCGATGCCCTAACTAGCTCGCTCCTCTCCGTCTGGTACGGAGTCGTGACGTTCGTTCCTAACCTCATTCTGGCCTTGATCGTTTTTGCGATCGGCTGGGTTTTGGCCGCTCTCATCGAAAAGCTGGTCGAAAGCCTTTTCAAGTCGCTCAAAGTCGACGCGGCATTGAAAAGCGCCGGCCTCGAAGATGTCGTCAAACGCGCCGGACATAATCTGAATTCCGGATTGTTCGTCGGCGCCCTAGTCAAGTGGTTCGTCATCGTCGTCTTCCTGATGGCGGCCTTCGACACGCTCGGCCTTACCCAAGTCACGAGCTTCCTTCGCGATGTCGTCAATTATCTGCCGCAAGTCATCATCGCCGTCTTGATCCTGATGGTGGCAGTCGTGGTCGCAAATGTCATGCAGAAGTTAGTTGTGGCCAGCTCTCGAGCCGCTCATATCCAATCGGCCGAATTGCTTGGTCGTATCACCAAGTGGGCTATTTGGATCTTCGCCCTCTTGACCGCTTTGTTCAACTTGGGCGTAGCCCCGGCCTTGATCCAGACGGTCATCACCGCGGTGTTCGCTGGCGGCGCTCTAGCTATCGGTTTGGCCTTCGGTCTTGGCGGCAAAGAAGTCGCCCAAAAGATGCTTGAAAAGACCATGCGCAATCTGGGAGAGTAGTTTGGCTAGGTCAGACCTCGCCAATTCACATGTTATCCCCACAATACCTGCCGCGAGGCAGGTATTGACTTATATAGGCTCTTGCGTATACTGTTCATTACCGAATGTTAATAAAGATAAACCACAAAAATAAGCGGCCATAGCCACACTCCAGTAATGGGGCGTGACACGTAGCCGCTTAGTGAAGCGGTTTTTCTTTTGTAACGGATGCACGACTGCAATTTGAAAACATCATACCGGTCCGTGAAGTCGCCAAAGGGGCGATAACGGACAAAATCAAGTAAAGTAATGTAGGTAANNGGACGCGGCGTGGCGGCGATACGTTTCGGGGAGGTGCCGAGCAACCTTTGATCCGAAAATGTCCGAATGGGGAAACCCCATATGATGAACTCATATGACCGATGCGATTTATCGCACGGAGCGTACGCTGGGAAGTAAAACATTTCAGTACCAGCAGGAAAATAAACCAACAGGAATTTCGTCAGTAGCGGCGAGCGAACGCGAATGAGACTAAACTTAACCTAAATCGTAGGGCGGCTTCCGCCCTAGCCGAGAGGCTTGGCGTGAAAACGCTTTGCGATTTAGGTTGAGGGTTGCAAGGTGGAGACGTGCTATTTATAGCAGAGAAGTCACAAAATTTTTTGTTAGTCGAACGATCTGGAAAGATCGGCCCCAGAGGGTGATAGCCCCTTAGATCAAAATAAAAAATCTTCTTTGTTTCCATTCTTAAGTACCCCGGGACACGAAAAGCTCGGGGGAACCCGCCGGAACTAACCGGCAAGTCTAAATATTTTTCTAGACCGATAGTGAAC
>PMZP01000080.1 GCA_003170325.1 Candidatus Tayloriibacteriota bacterium | reverse complement strand
TCCAATTGGTTGAGTTATTGTTGTTTGAAATGATCATAAAATAGCTTGTTCTACCCTATAATATTATTCATTAAAAGTCAAGGTCCGCCCGGTTGGCGATTTTGATACAAAAAAAGAGAGTACGCTTATACGTACTCCCCTGTGACAATCATTATGAGCCTGTTCTTGTCGCCAGCCTGTGCTGCGATCAGTCCTCTTCGGCTCCGAGCTCTTTGCGCAAGCGCTTGAGCTTGGCGATCATGGGTGCTTCTTCCTTGATCAGCTTATCGTTCTTGGCGATGTCGCCTTCGATCTTGGTGATGTCTTTACGAAAACACTCGTTCTCGCCCTGCAATTGGGCAGTGTGCGATTCGGCGGCCTCGAGCTTCCAGACCTTCTTTTCAAGATCGGACCGAGGTCCTCCAGGCGGAATAGATGCCAGATTTGACCGTTCCGTAGCACTTAACCTTGATGCTGGAACGACCCTCATCTCGCCCGGTTTTAGCGCCATGCCTTTGCTCGGAAAACGGATTACAGTCGTCGGCCCGGACTCCGATGCTGCCTTCTTCACGATAGTTGCTGACGTCGCTTTTGAACCATTATTCCCTTTCCGCCCGCTGCGCTTGGGCCCAGCGACGATCTTTAGGCGGTGGTCAGAAACACCTGCCAGTTCTTGAAAGAGTTGGGCGACATGAGCAATCGGGGAAGAGAGCCCTCCCCGAACCCGCATCCCACCCTTGCCGCATTGGATGCTCATGGGAATGGAATCGTTATCGCGCAAAGGTCCGAGTGAGACACCGGCCTTTCCACTTTTAACCAGCCTATGGACATCGAAGCTGACATTCTGGACCGACAAGCGGCCCAGTAACTGTTGGAGTCGTTTGACGATCGGCTCCATCTTGTCAGGCTTCACCAGACTCTTGGGATCATTTATCTTCAGTTTCATTTGCTATTCTTCGTTAGTTGTCAGACTGCTTCCGAAGAAGGTTCCAACCTCCCTCAGATTCTGATGCAAGGCTATCACGTTATTTCTTATATGTCAATGCGGTCGGGTAATGGCACACGAACATAGCGGTCTTCCCCACAGCAAAAAGCCCCCATTCGGAGGCTCTTTGCCATTATCTGTTCTTATATCTTCTGCTTGTTGAACAAGAGATACATGACCGTGAAGAAGAGTACCAGGATGATGAGGATGGCTATCCAACCCCATGGGACATTGTAGAGCGAGAATAGCGATACAGCTGATATACTGGCGTTCGCGGGAATCTGCACTGATTGGGGTTGAGATTGAACTGCAGGCTGGACATAGATCGTTTTGACCGGAGCGACGGCACGTGCAACCGGAGCGCGATAGGCGCTAGCGACCTTAAGAGCATTGCTACAAGCATGTGAAGCAGTCTTGCCATCGGCGGAAGTGACCGTCACGATAGCGCTCTTTGTGCCGGAGGTCGAATAATATTTGATGACCGAGATCTGCGAACCGGAGAGACCGTCGGAACCAGTCCAAGCATAGGTGTAAGGAGCGATGCCGCCTACGACTTCGACGGACCAGGTGACCGGCTGACCAATGGTAGCGGTCATCGGATCAGAATAACATCCGATATCAAGACCGCTGTTATTTGGAACCGCATAGATCGGCTGATTCACGACTGGATAAGTCGTCGGGTAGTAATTGGTCGGATAAGGTGTCTGGTAAGACGTCGGGTAAGTACCATAAGAGTAATTGACGGTGACGGTATTGGAACAATACTGCGTCAAAGTCTGACCATTTGAATAGATCGTGACCGAGGCGGATTTCTGACCGGGGTAGTTATAAGTTATATAAGCAGATCGATTACTGCCATAGATCCCATCACTACCTGACCAGCTGTAAGTGTAATAGCCGTTACCGCCGGACGCATAAGCCGTCCAGGTAACTGAAGCACCGGGAGCGACATTATAAGTATTGGCACTGCAAGAAACGGTGAGCGGAGCATAGTAGGTCGGCTGATTGTAATAATTGGATTGATTATAATTAGGTTGGCTGTAATTGACAGGAGTATTATAGACCGGCTGATTGTAAGTAGGTGCACCGTTATAATACTGGGCATGAACAGGCATTCCGAAAGCGCCGACCGTGAGAATCATGGTGACAGCGAGGATGGCGTATTTATTGAAGATGTAATTCATGATATTCGGTGCCTGGATCTGGATTCCTTATTAAATGGCTCTAATTGGCCTTGGAATAAGTCCATGCATGTTTAATTTCTAACGCTCTATATTGTATACCAAAACGTGGTAAAAGTCAAGGGGCTTCGAGGGGGTTCAAACCGTCTTTTGCACATCCCTGGCCGATTTCCTATACGCGCAATAATCGCATTTGGTGGCAGGTTTGGGGGGTTTTTCCGCCATGAGACATTCTTTGATCGCTTCCAAGGCGCTCGGGATCCAAGAATCGTCGCCGGTATACGGAATAAGGTCGATATCGAATTCCAGCTTGGCATCGAAAGCCGAGCGGTCGGTCCGGCCATTGCAATACACAAAAAATCCGGTTGGGGAAACCACGAAGCCGTTCATGCGGAAGAGCCACTGATAGACTTCCATCTGGCGCTTGTAGCCGATCTGCCATTCCTTGTCGAGGGTGACTTTCTCGGCTTTGCTGGTGGATTTGTAATCTACGATGATGAGCTCCCCTTTGGAGTCGGTCCAGACGTCATCGATGGCGCCGGTCACGTTCAAGTTGGTCGCGGGGTGCACGAAGCGGATGCCTTTGAAATTGCTGCGCCAGAGATCGAGGTCTTCATGCTGGAATGGCACGATGTCCTTCAGTCCGTAGGCGTGCATCAAGGGATGCGGACGCTTCTTGGCGCGATGAATGTCGAATTCTTTTTTGAGCAGAGCGTCGACGGCAGAGTTGAGCGAGAATGGATAGCCAGGAGGACGGGCGACACCAAGCCTACAATCGAGATAGAAACAGAGCGGGCAGTTCATGAACAGGTCGATCTTGGAGCGGCTCATCCGAAAAGGCTCGGCGCTCTCTGGGTCGAAAAGATTGCGCGTTCGGCGGGAATTGTAGTAGTCGGACATGAGGATATATTAGCATGCAAAAAAGGCCGTCGCACGGTGAAGCGCGGCGGACTAGGGGGCTGAAGACGTAAATGGATCTTAGGCTCTTTCACCGAAGTATTCTGGGATAAGCTCCGAACGAATCAACTTTCCAACCTTGCGGTCGAACATAAGCTTGATAACGAGGTGGTGCGGGCCGACCAATTGCGGCAACCAAACTTTGTCGCTGTCGATCATTCGGTGGAACGGGAGACAGTCGATCGGAAACCAGCGAACCTTGACGAATCCGTCGCCACAGATGAATCCGTCCTTGAGTTCTGGCGGGACCGTCACGCTGTATATATGGACGATCCATTTCAGCCTAGCAGTCTGCCATTCGCTTCGAGCCGATCCGAAATAACCTTCCAACCTCCCGATCTTACTGAACCGATTAAGCGGCAAGCGCCAACCTGCCTCTTCGAATAGCTCCCTTTGAGCACAATGCCGAGGGCTTTTGTCGATCTTTTCGATGCCGCCGCCGGGAGGAACCCAGAGATCGCATCCGACTTTGCGACGCCTTCTGCACTTATCAACGGCTGTCTCCGGTGGTTTCAGACCAAGAAATAGGCGCCTTCGCGGATCGAGCCTGAATGCATCGAGTGCCAGGACGAGAGTCCCGAGATGCGGTTTATGCGTTTTCATAGAATCTATCGAATCTGGTGCAAGACTATAACAGATTCAAGTGCCGCACAAGAGAGATTGATATAAAAACAGCGCCCATTTGCATGAGCGCGCGAACTTTCCGTGCCATATCACCATCACGATTAAGTGCGGATTGAGAAACTGGCCTTGACGTGGATAGTCCCCTTCTTCGGCTTCGGACCGGGCCGCCGACGGGCGTTGTGAGGCGTGACTCCGACTGGCAAGGTGCGACCTTTTCTCTGACACCCCTCGATCTTACCTGCCATGACGAGACGAAGTGCCTGACAGACCTCCTCCTTATTGAGACCAGACAGTATCGCCGCCAAACCCTCTTTTTCACGGATCGGATTTTCCATGACGACGTCGACCGGCATGATCTTGCCGTCTATGTCTTGGAAAACGTTGAAAGTCAGTCCACGCTTTTTCCGAAGTCGATTGGCTAAACATATTGCCAAGGCTTCCGGCGGTACGGCGATGAGATAGGGTTTCTGTCCGTCACCACATTTCGTTTTGCCAGCTTCGCACTCTACGGCTAGCTCGGCAAGCAATTCAAAGATGCGTTCGTTTGCGAGCGGACCAATCGGTTCCAGATAATATTGTCCATTCATAATGTTCAACTATTCCGGATACTACTCCTCTCAAATGATTTTGCAACATGTTGAAAGACGCGCAAAACATAAAGCCGCCCATTATCAGGCGGCTCTTCTGCTTGAAATCGGAACAAATTACTTCGATAAATTACTTGGCAGTAGCGACAGTCACGCTCTTCATGACGACGTCCGTGAGCGGCTTGTCGGAACCATTGACTTGCACGGCGGCGATGGCGTCGACAACATCGAGACCGGAAATGACTTTGCCGAATATGGTGTAGCTATGTGGCAATGGCGTGTCTTTCTGCATGATGAAGAACTGGCTGCCATTGGTATCGGGACCGGAATTGGCCATGGCCACAGTGCCTTTGACATAACCGGCCTTGTAGGAAACCGTGTTCGGATTCAATTCATCGGCGAATTTGTAGCCGGGACCGCCCATACCGGTACCAGTCGGATCGCCGCCTTGGATCATGAAGCCCGGGATGACACGATGGAAGATGAGGTTATTGTAGAAACCCTTACCAGCCAAAGTGATGAAATTCTTGACGGTGTTCGGCGCGTCGGTATCATATGTCTCAAAGACGATGGTGCCTTTGTTAGTTACGACAGTGACTGTATGCATAAAGTTTTTGACATTAGTCGAAGCTGGTAATGGTGAAGCTGAAGCGGTAGCCGCGGCGGTTACGTTCGAATTGGCGTCTGTCGATTGGCCGGTAGTTGGCGTAGTTGATGACGTCGTGGCTGGGGATACTGCTGGCGTCGTCGAGGCCGGAGGATTGCCGTATTGACTGAAATAAGCGGTCGACCGTGAATTCAGGTACCACTGAACGCCGGCGAGCACGAGGACAACGATGACGATCGTGATTAGGATATTTTTGGTTGACATTGGTTCGAATTAAAATTTTTATAAAGCGCTCAATAATTAGTGTCACCTATAATAGCGGCAAAATCACAATTTGTACAGCTCTTTGGCCTTCTCTACGACGATCTTCTTGGCGTCGGCGAGAGACGTGCGCAAAATGAGGCCGGCTGCCGCCCGATGACCGCCGCCTCCCAAAGAGCTCGTCAATTTGGCCACGTCAAATTTTTCTATATTTTTCGAGCGGAAACTGAACTTTATGACGTTCGGTTCGATCTCCACTGCCGCCGCCACAAAATCCCAATCGCGGACAGTAAGCATGAACGAAGAGACTTCGCTGGTCCTGACTTCTGTTGGACGAATGTTCTTTTCTTGCATCCAAGATAATGGCACCGATGAAAAGGCGAATTTCCCGTCAAAAAAGATCTCTATCGAGCTCAAGGCAGCTCCCTCAAAAGCCATAAAACCTGGAGTACTGGAATTCTCCATATCAGTGATCAGACTAGACACATCCGGGATATATTTGACGAGTTCGTAGACGACTTCATACGTATGCTTGTCGACACCGCGATATTTGAAAGCACCAGTATCGGTATACATCCCAATGAACAGATTGGCGGCGATTTCAGGCGTCAAAGTTATATTCCATATCTTGAAGATATCGAAAAGTAGCTGGCAATTTGCCGGACATGAAGGCACGACTAGATTTAGCTCGGCAAAATTACCGTTCGATTCGTGGTGATCGATGGCGATGGTCTTTAATGTCGGCAAGAATTTAACATCGCCCCGGCGCGACACCATATAGATCATCGCGCTATCCAAGATCAGGAAAAGATCGAACTGGCTTTGATCGATTTCCAGGAAATTCTTTTGCACGATATCTTTGGCGCCGGGAAAGTGCATGAATTCTCGGGGGAATTCCGAATCTCCCTTGATGACCGTAGCCTTCTTCCCCATCTGCTCCAGGGCGAACTTCATAGCCAAAGCCGACCCGACGGAATCTGGATCGGGCGAAGGATGGCAGTGCAGCAGAATAGATTTGGCCTTCTTTATCTCGGCCAGAATGAGTGGGGCTTTTTCTTTGATGGAAGGAGAAATTCCCTCGTTAATCTCACCGTCGATTTTTTGAGCGTTGGATGACATAGGCACATCCTAACAGAGGAGGTGGCA
>PMZP01000048.1 GCA_003170325.1 Candidatus Tayloriibacteriota bacterium | reverse complement strand
ATTCAGACCAGTCTTTTTTATCCCCCATAATTTAATTACAATATCTTACTTGGAGTTATTATACACCATGACTTCACCTCACCTCCCTCAACCTCTTCCTCACCTCCTTATAATCAGGCACCGTCTCTTTCACCAAGTCCCAGAATCCGCGGCCGTGATTGAATTCCTTGATGTGGCAGATCTCGTGGACGATCACATAGTCGCGAAGTTCCACTGGCAAGAATGCCAGCTTGTAATTGAAATTCAGATTCCCCTTCTTCGAGCAACTGCCCCATCGGCTCTTCTGGTTCCTGATCGCGATCCGCCCGACCGCCATGCCATGTCTCATCCCATAATGTCCCATGAAATGTCCGACCCGCTCATGCACCATATCGCGCGCCGTTTCCTTCTGCGCCTCATACAACCGCCGACTGCGAGTCCGGTAAACCGAATGCCTGATGCGTATGCGGAAGATCGAACGGATGTCGGAGATATTCATGATAAAGAATCGTTTTATGCAAATCTCTTTAGAAAATATCCGACCTGGCGTTCCGGTGTGATCAGATAAGAAGTTCCTCCCAGATCTGTGAACGACTCACAGGCTTTAAGAGAGTTGTCGATCAGAAAGCAATCTGTTATCGATACTCCTAGTGACTTCGCATATTCCATGAACGCCGCACCCTTTGAATCATCCTTCAATTTGCCCGCAAAGAAAGAGTTATTTATATAGTCGAAATATTGATCCAGATGCAGAGCAGGAACGGTGAATCTCGTAAAACTGTCCATGTTCCCCGTTATCAATATGACGGTGTATCGATCCCTCAAAGAAGAGATATCCTCCAGCACCTCCAGAGATACCTGCATAGTCTCACAATCACGGACGAACAACGCCCATAATTCTTCGTATGGCACGCCCATCTTTTCCGCTAGCAGATGATTGATCTCTTCAGCCGTGTATTTCCCTTTCATCCAATCATTCACCAGCGTGCTGTCTTTCCCAAAAATGAAACTCTGGACTATCTCATATCGCTCCGGCGGAAGGCTCCTCCAATATTTATCGAAGCATAATGTCCCGTCGAAATCGATAAAGATGATCGGTTTTGGTTTCATAAGTAATCTGCTAGCTATGTTATCCGACGTTGGAACCATTATGCAATAAATGCATAAATAATAAAAGGCCGACGATTTATTACGTCGCGTCTAACCTTACGATGCTATCACTGATGTGCAGAGGCTCGTTTCTATGTAACAACGTCCCATTTCTTCATGTATCCACGTCATAGACTTTAGCTTTCCAGATCATATATCGCCTTTCAATAAGTTGTTCACCATCAAGAACCCAAGTTTAGTCGAACACCTTTGATAGCTAAGCATAGATCTAAATAGATGTAAACAAATTGCTGCCTGGACGTGTGAGATATGCGTGGATACCTGCCACTGATTCACCTTCACCCACTCATTTGACACCCGCTCACTTTTATCCTATCCTATACTCATGCCTAAAAGCATAAAAAACATCGCGAATAAGAGCTGGATACCGCAGAACGTCTTCTGTGGCTATATCCCTATGTCCGCCAATACCAACGATAGTATTGGCGCACTTGTGTCCGATCGCGATGTTTCTCATATGCTTTTGAATTAAACCTCAACGAAATGCATCTTAGAAAGATCCCGACTGGACGAAAGTCGGGATTTTTCAATCCCGCGTCCAGGGAAACAATAGAACTTTGACAAACCAATAGAAATAGAAAGGACAGAAATATATGGACCTCAAACACGTTCGTCGGAACATCATCCTCTACAAGCTCTTCGTCATGTTCAGTGAGCCCCTATTCTGGGGACCGATACTCATAATATCGCTACAACAGCTGGCGCATATGACATTGCCGAGCATCTACTTCATGGAGTCTGCCGTCATGGTGCTCTGTGTCGTCTTGAATGCTCCGGCTGGAGCGCTAGCCGACACCATCGGCCGGAAGAAGACCCTCATCATCGCCATGGTTTTCCACATAGTGAGCCGCATCTTCTTCGTGACCATGACCTCGCCTTCGGGCGCATGGATCGGAAACATCTTCTGGGCGATCGGCTATTCCCTGCAGAGCGGGGCCGACGTGGCCCTGCTCTACAACAGCCTCGACTCCAGGCGCCTAGGCGGCCAATTCAAACGTATAGAAGGCCACGCGGTCGGTGGACGATTGTTGCTGATCGGCATTTGTTCGCTAGCAGTAGGCCCCTTAGCCGCCATCAACATGCGGCTGCCGCTCTATTGCTGTTTGCCGTTCCTCTGCATACCATTCGCGATCTCATTCATGTTCAAGGAGCCCGAGTCCGTGAATGTGCGGAGGTATAGCCTGGCGGAACAGTTGAAGACTATGTGCCATGGCATCTCGTATGCTGTTCGCAAAGCCGAGATCCGCTGGATCATAGGTATCACTGCCCTTCTCATGGGCGCATCGAAGATCTGGTTCTTCGCCTACAATCCATACTTTGAGATCGTCGGCATCGACCTCAAGTACTACGGTCTCATCTTCTTCCTGCTCAACATCGTCGCCTGGATGAGCAGCCGCTTCGCGCATTGAATCGAAAGGAGGCTATCCGAGAGATCCTGTGTTGCCGGAATGATCGCTTGCATTGGATTGCCAATCCTCCTCATGGGTATGTTCCCATTCGCGGCTATGGCCTATCTGGTCCTCTCGCAGAATGTCGTCCGCGGCTTCATGCGCCCTTTCACCGAAGGATACATGAATCACCACATCGACACCGAGAAGATCCGCGCGACGGTCCTCTCCGTGCGATCTTCCCTCTCCGATCTGGTCACAGTCATGTCGCTATCATGCTTCGGTATGATGGATAAGCGTCTTGGCCTGCTCAACTCTCTGATGATCCTGGGGATCACGGTTCTCCTGCTCGGCACGGTGAGCTATCGCCGTTACCGTGTTCTCTTCCCAACCAATTGATTGTTCTTGGCCCGAAGCAATTCTCCGCTTCGGGCTTTTTTGTATATGAAAAATGTCCCCGCTATAAAAAATCCACCCGCGACCAGTCGAGGTCGCGTCATTCATGAAACTCTGGCGCAACATAGGTGTATCACTCGTTCACAAAACCACTAGAACGTGAAGTGCTTGGCGAATTGACCTATCCAAGGCAGCTCTTTTTCTCTGCGCTTGAAGACATTAACAATACCCACGATCGACAAGATCAGCGCCGCCAGATTGAGGACGCTCACGACCGGCCAGAGATGCCAATCGACCAGATTCAATATCCAACCGATCACATCCAGGCAAACGATCGTCAATCCCTGCTTCACATGGAACTTCACGAAAGGATCTGCTTTGCCGAAAATGAAAGAGATGATGACGAGTAATCCGAGATACGAAAGGATGCCGAATATTAGACCATGATTGACCGTCGCTTTGACCGGCGGCGTGCTTTGCGGGACATTTTGTTGCGGAGCATTATTCTGCCCCGTTGTTTTATTTTCTTCAGGATTCATATGATTGAAAAGATTAATTAATGATTAATATCCATTCGTCTATATCATACCACGCCCATCGCCGTCTTGGCCCACCTCACTGTCTCTGCCCTGTCACCGTAATCATCCCCATCTTTCCCTCCCTCGTCATCCGCTTCAGTTCCGCCTCTTTAGCGCGCGCTTTCGCATGCGACCGGAAAGCCTGGCTCCACTTGAGCGTGACCGGTCGTCGTATCTTCGTATAATGCGCCCCCGCTTTCGTATTGTTGTGCGCATGTAATCGCTTCTTGAGGTCATTCGTACATCCAGAATAAAAAGTCCCGTCGGCGCATTCGAGGATGTAGGCGTAGAACATCGCATAATTATACAAGAAGAATGCTCGAGACGTGTCATCCATTTCAACCAAGCTCCACAACGTACGTCTTCAGGAATTTCTTCACGGCGGATACCGTCTCATCCATCAGCTTGGCATTGCTCTCGGCCACCCATTTGGCGAAATTATAGAGCTCCTGATTGTCCACTTTGATCCATTTGCCATTGCTGAAAAGAAAATAGAACAGCGTTGCCATAGCGATGCGCTTGTTACCATTCTGGAATGGATGATTCTTGATCAAGAGATAAAAGAGAACCGCCGCCTGCTCATCCAATCCGGAATACAACTGCTTCTTATCGAAAGTCTGGAACGGCGCCACCACGCACTGCTCAAGTATGTTTGGATAGCGCGTCCCGAATTCCGGGATGGGCTCGCTCCACGACATAGTCTCGGTCGCCAATCTATGTGCGACGTATTCGATGTCTTCTATGTTGAGCATCCGGATAGGCATAGCGGTCATTCCCTGCCCAAGAGGCGCAGAGTCTTACCGTATTCTAAAACGACCTTTTTCACGGCCTCATCTATCTCCTTTTTCCGATTATCCGTCAATGTTCCCTGAAGCGCCTTGGTGATGTCGTCGGCTTTGACGGCATAATTGCGTCCGATCTTCTCAGCAAGAATAAGGCCAGCTTTTATCTTCTGAAATACTGCCACACGGCTGATTTTCAGGATCTTGGCCACCTCGCTGGTACTCAAATATTTGATGTTATTTATCTCTTTTATCATGTATGTTAAGCGATACCCTCTAGCTTAACATATGTTAAGTAAGATGCAAGTGGTTAACAGGAATGACTTGCATTATATTGTGGCATATGTTATAATTTACCGTAGGAAAATAGCTGCTTTTACAGTCAAAATCACACATATAACCACCAACGAAAGGACCTAGTTATGATGATCAATACTTCCGACGGCCCCAAAAGCCCGGCTGATGCGCTGAAAATCTTCAAGAGTGCGACCGCGGGGCAAGGGGCCCTGCTCGGTATCTACAACCAACTTGTCGAGACAGAACTCGGTGCAGAAGCAACCGAGTTCGTAAACAAAAATCCCTGGAAATTCAATGCCAAGATCAAACGGAAGGCCAGGGAACAGACAAGTGGCCGTCCGACCGGCGTCAAACATATCACGTCGGAAGCACAAGCCCTGGAGATTCTCCGGAGCGCCGGTACCAGGGCGACGATGACCATCGTCTTTCGCAAAGATCGGCCGGAACGCGTCACCAATGTCACGGCCCTCCAACCGAGACTGATCAGCTTCTACGACAGCAATGCCGAGATGTTCCTGGTCAGTTGCGTCAAGGCCAGCGGCGAATGGCAACACATCACGCGGACCTACATAGTGACCATCAAGGCCGTCTCCGAAACGGAGTACGCGGAGCTGGCCAGGGCCTTCTCGGCAGCGGTCGAGTCGGTCGAGCTCAAGCATAACTTGGCTGACCGGATTGCGGTCTGGATCGGAGCCGCCGAGAACGAACTTCTCACCAAGCGCCCCGATGTCTTCTACGACGAGTCCGTCTTTCGTACCGCCTGCGATGACTTCAATCGGCGGACCGAAGCTGATGGCTGGGTCAAGAAGATCGTCGACCCGAACGCCAGTATGCGTGAGGTCATCGAGGTTCTGCCGCACATGTTCCGGACGACCTTCCTCGAACAGTACTTCCAGTGCTTCGACGCCGCCATGGCGGCCTCTTAAGCACCCGCCCGTTTCGCACAGACAAACCCGTCTGCTTGCGAGACGGGTTTTGTTTTTTACAATATCGCGCAGTTTAATGATTCTTACCCCACAACCTTATAAACAACATCGTCACCTTCCCTGTGGCGCGTCAATCGTCCTTCTTGGACCAAACGTGAGAGATACCGCGTGGCCGTCGCCGGTGCTATTCGCAAATGAAGCCGCGCCGCCGTTCGGTCGATCGTTCCCTCTTTGCGAGCCAGATCCATGAGATGCTCTAGTTTTTCCTGGACCAGTCGTTCTTGGGCCGCCACTGACAAGACCCTCAATGCATGCATCTCTTCAACCGATCTGCCTGTGAGTATCGGCGCGAATTGAATTGGAGCGGTCTGAATTGGAGTTGGTTGAAGAGAAGTATTGGAATCGCTGGCTGGAATGGTTGCTGGCGTCGGCACGTCCGGTGATGCAGCTGGCGTCGCTGTCGCTTCCGGCGAAGGATCGACTGTTGGCGCGCTTTCGATCACCGGTGTTTCAGGCGGTTCAACTGGCGTTGGTTCTGAATCCGTCGGCACATCAATAGTTGCCGCCTCTTCAGGAGCTGGGACTTGCGACGTTTCCGTTACGCTTTCTTCAGGCTCAGGTGCGTTTGATTGTGGAGAATCCGGTTCCATAGATAAATTATAGCAAACTTATGACGACAGAACCCACGTTGCATTTGCATTTCACCTTGACATAGTACCATTATATTGTTATTGTCCGAACAGAGATCATAAACCAACGTAAGAAAGAACCTTGTTATGAAAGAGAATACCCCTATACTCGGCGGCTTGCCAGCAATCATCCGAAATGACCACGGCATTTATTTGGGCGACCTCGTCGCCTACTTCAGGGCCGTCTTCAAGAAGGCACAGAACCTCAACCACCCATACCATAACTTCCGTCATATGTTCCACGTGGTATGGCTGGCCTACCAGGCCTGTTCCTTCTACCGTGGTCAACTTACCACACGGGAGAGACGCAACTTGCTCATCGCCGCCATGTTCCACGACTTCGACCACAGCGGCATCATGGGCGACGACGACCTCAATATCGCCCGGGCCATACGGTGCCTTGAAAAGTACATCATGCCCGGGGATGTCGAATACAAGACGCAGATATACGACCTCATCAGGGCAACCGAGTACCCGTATCGCGTAACCATTAGTCAGGTCAGCTTGAGCGGATGGATCCTTCGGGACGCCGACTTGAGCCAAGTGTTCAGCGTCGCTTGGATACAACAGGTCGTATTCGGTTTGGCCAGAGAATGGAGCAGGCCTCCACTGGAGATCCTGAGCATGCAATCCGGATTCATCGACAAGCTCAAGTATCACACCGAATGGGCCCGGGCCACATTCAGTCCAGACGACTTGGAAGCAAAGGCCAGAGAGGCTCGAGAACTTCTTGTTCTGCTCGAACCGCTACAAGGAGAGCCGGCTAAGGCCTAGACCAACCTCCTTACTATTTCGCGGACCGAAGGTCAGATCCTTCGGTCTTTTTTGTAACTGGAAAAAATCAGCGCTATGGAATGCCCGGAATTCACGCGCTCGGAATTGACTTAATGTCTATATTATGCTAGAAAGATTCAAGAAAGAAACAAGAATGAAAAGCATATTTACAATCAACATCCTCCCCAGAGTGAGCACATCCTGGGAGCAGTTCAACTCCACGACCCCAACTTTCTCTATAGCGCTTGACGGTGTGGTCAGAGGCGGCCCTCGCTATGATCCATCAACACGACACATCAACTTCGACCACCATGACAACGTGGTACGTGAAGCGACCATGTCGACCGCCATGCAAGTATATACTGCTATCAAGGGCGGCCTGATGGAGTCTTTCCGTGATAACTACGGCCCGATTGGCCATATCTACATCAACGACACCGACCAAGATACCAGCCTGGCCGTATGGCTTCTCTTCAACTACAAGCTCTTCGAGGGGACTCAAAGCATCCCGCATATCAATCGTCTCCTAGCTCTCACCGACAGATGGGATATAACCGGCGGCGCTTACCCGATGAATCTGGACGATTCAATCGTGCGCCAGCATAACTGGGTCTTCAGGCCCTATACGGACTTGCGTAAAAGCGGCGCTCTGGCACAAGCGGATGAGACGATCCTCCGATCCAATCTCGAGGCGGTCATGGGCCGTCTAGACAAAGCCCTCATGGGAAAAGCCGAGGAACTTCCGCTAGATACGAGGTGTGAGATCCTATACGACGGTCCTCAATTCAAGGTGGTCGATGAGATCGGCGGAAACGAAGCGCGATACTACCTGTACAGCAAGGGCATGAACGCCTTTATCTCCATCGTCGCCAAGCGGCCAGACGGCAGAATGGTTGTATCTATCGGACGTCGCTCTCGTTTCATCCCCTTCCCGGTGGAAGCTCTGTATAGCGACTTCAATGCCGCCGAGCATCTCACACGCGAGAATGGGTGGAACGGCTCGGATATCATCGGCGGCTCTCCCCGATCCACGGGTACGGGATTAAAATGGGAAATGCTCCGCGATATAGCGCTCGAACGCTTGAAGGTTTGAGATCAGGAAATATAATCAGCGGGAACCTTCGGGTTCCCTTTTTTGTTACTCAAGTTGCGAACATCCACCACCACCCTCCTTTATCTGGAGCATCCTATCCACCCGGAAGACTCTGACCGATCTGCGCAAGCGACAGAAAGCCTCCACTCCCAAATATTTCGCTCCTTTGTACTCCATCTCGCCGATCTTCTGCGGCTCGATGACCCGACGAGACTTCTCGTCGTTGTTCTTTAGATAGGTTATAGAGAGGGCCGAACCGGAAGCTATGGCCTTTTCGATGATGCCCACGCGTTCATCTATCGAGCATGTCTCTTCCGACTTGGCGTATTGGAGCGCAGTCACGAAGCGCACCACCCGCCAATCCATGATCACGTGCCGCTTCCGGAGCGGTTGCCGCAGAGTTATGCCGCCGAGCGTCCTGCATCTCGACAGCGCCACATAGAGCTGTCCGTGCGCGAAAGTCCCCCGACCCAGGTCTATGACCACTTCGTCGAAAGTCTTGCCCTGGCTTTTGTGAATAGTCAGAGCCCAAGCCAGCTTCAATGGATACTGGCTGAACGATCCTATCGTCGAGGTCTTGAGAGCTCCGCTTTCCACGCGGTACTCGAATACGTCCCATTCATTCTCGGTGACGACATAGCTTTCGCCGGTCTCCAGCCGCACCGTTATCCCCTCATACCCGTTTACCTCGTCGATGACTCCCATGGTACCGTTCACCCATCTACCTTCGGCGTCATTGTTGAGGAGCATGACTTGCGCGCCATCCTTCAGTCGCAACACCTGATCAGTCGGCATGTGCGAGCGATCGAACCTCCCTGTTATTCTGGCCGTGAATACGCTCTCGTCCCCGAGCAATTCGCGCAAATTTGCCTCGTTTATCTCCGTGGCTTTGGCATTGGTGGAAGTCAGACATACTTTGAATTTGCCCTCGGTAGTTTTTCCAACTTTTCCTTTCCCTACCTTTCTTGAATCTAATATCCCGACATTCACGCCCCGAGACGCTTTTCTTCTAGCTTCTTTCGCGGGATTTTCCTTGCCGCCATATTCGCCTTCCTCGGCACCAGCTTCGTATCTCACATTCAATTCCGCGAATTCGGCGTCGCCCACGCTGTTGTTCCTGATGGAATTCAAGAGCCTTATGAAGTTCCCATCCGACTGGCGATAGACTTTTTCCAGTTCTATGAAATGGAATCTGTCATGATCGAAAGATTTAGCGTCGAAGAAATACGGGCTCTTGTATAGAGTCTCGAATGCATGCTTCTCGTTAGAGGTGACGACCGGCGGCAGCTGATACAGATCGCCAATGAAGATCATCTGTATTCCGCCGAATGGCAGATCGCCGTACGACGACCCGCCTGACGACCGACCAGACGACCCGCCGGGATTTCCAGCCTGATCTCCGCCCTTGCTCCTCCTATTCAAGCGCAGGAATTTCTCGAAGCAATCCAATATATCCGCCCGCGTCATCGATATCTCATCGACGATGATGGTGTCGAGCCTTCGGAGCACTTTGACTTTCTTGTTGTCGTCGCCGAGCCTTTTGACTTTCTTCAATGTGATGTCCGGCTTGAATCCGCAGAATGAATGTATCGTCTGCCCGCCCACATTGACCGCCGCCACTCCCGTCGGAGCCAGCACCGCCACCCGCTTCCGAGTCTGTTTCCGAAACTCCGTGAGCAACGTCGACTTCCCCGTCCCCGCCCTTCCCGTCAAGAATAGATTCTCGCCAGTCTCATTCATGATCCGCAGAGCTTCCATGGCTTCCGGACTCCAAGATAGGGGTGATTTGGCGGCAGAAAAAGTCTCCTTCTTGATCATTATGCTGATACACTATCACAATCAACCGCCTACGGACTACCCTTAGTCTAGTGCGCTGGACTAAGAGATATCCTTAGTCTAGTTTGAGGGTCTAAACTGGACTAAGCGTCTTTCACGCTTTTGTTCGCATAATCGTGAAAATTCACTAAAAAACATGCTTTTTCACGTTTTTCCGCCAATCTCCCGTGAATTTGTCCCGAAAACAACTAAAATTCACGGGTTCGCGAACAAAAAACCAGAGAATCACTCTTGGTTTTTAACTGCTTCTATTATCCTATCCCGCCAATCTTTGTCGACCACTTGCCTGATTTGATCTTTACCAAAGCCAATGTGGCCGTTCGTGCGACGAATCTTTCTGTTTGCTGGTTTTTTGCGTTTGTAATTCATTACACCATGGCCGGATTGCTCCTTAGCCCTTCCCCTTCAAAGACCGGCGGGAAGCTAGAGGCTGGTGAGGCGTTCTAGGCTTTCATTATACCAAATCATACACATCCAACGCCACATTGAATCAAAAGCCACCGTTGACACTATCTCACATATAGTGTACTATGCATATCGGCTTCAAACATTGAAATAACCCTGAACAAACCAAGAAAATAGAAATGGAGGAAATAATGAGTCAATCTTCACGCATGAAGGCCCAGCAAAAAAGCTCGGCCTCGGTCTGGACCACGCGCAAAATCGTACTGCTTCTACTTCCGATAATCCTGGTCTTTGCCACGATCATTATCGGCGCTATGTACCACGAACGAATCCCTGTCCTCGACCGTGCCACTGAGGAATACATGGTTTCATTGGCAACGAACGCGGATGTGGCGCCTGGATTCTCGCCTGCCCTCATCTATCAGTGTCGGAAAGATGCCGTTTACTTCTGTTGTGCCGGCACGGTCTATACCGGCACGAATTACGGGACGCAGCTCATAACTGCAGAGCACATATTCCGCAACGAAGTATCAGATGGCGGAAAGTATGGAGTTAGGATCCTCCGCCCCATGAGCGCCGACATCACCCTGCTCGTCGAAGATATCTTGAGCTCGAGCTCGATGCTCGAAGACAACGATATCGTCGTAGCCAAGCTGGGTACGACAGTGAAGGAGATCCGCAACTTCTCCCGATTTATCGGCAACACGTCCCAAGGCAAAAGGTTCCGATTCGATGTGGCGGTCGATGGTAAACCGGTCACTCGTATGCGTTCTGTCCTTTCTGGCGAAATAGTCGCTGTTTTAGGGGCAATGGAGACTTCATCATCGAAAATCACGAAGATCTTCATAGTCATGAATCGTCGGACTCTTTCCGGGGAAAGCGGCTCTGGGTTCGTAGATGACTACGGAAATCTCTATGTCATCCACGGAAGTTTGGGCCATGATCAAGCTGGCTTGTCTGAAGTTGCCACGATATTCAAAAAACAGATCGGCACCAACGAGCTCAAAGGCCTCACTCTTGTTTCCGGGCCAGTTGGTCCACAGAAGTGAGATTTGCACAAACCAATCACAGTGCGCGGCTCTAACCAGTCGCGCATTTTTTATTATTCCAGTTTATATACATCCAACGCTACCTCCTCATAAGGATGCACTCTCTTAATGGCCGCCACCACCGCCCCAACCAGCGTCTGGTCGCAAGTAACCTCGATCCGCTCTTCTTCCACTTCCTCCGCCTTCCCTACCGTGCCGATGTGCGGCCGCGCCCCTTCCTCCGGTTTGAATCTTCCCACCCCTCGCACCGAGAAACTGCAATATGAATACTTGCCCAGCCTTCCACCACCCGCCGCGCCTATCGCCAAGCGCACTGCCTCCGCATGATCGAGCGGCACATACACAACGATTTTGGAGCGTGGGGTGGGCATGCGTTTATAATAATTAATCAGTCGCTGAGGCTCGCAATCCAATACTCCCCAGAATATCGCAAACCGTTTCGCAGTATTCTCGCGAGCCGTCACAAACTTTCACTTGTCCGGTATGGTGTGCGATATTCGCCAAACTACTCGCCGTCTGACTTGAGCAACCAATCGCCTTGCATATTTGGGCGATCACTTCATCAAATGTATGACACTCGCAATTGAATAGCGTCGTCCGCCACTCGCTTGCATCATCCCCTGGTCTGCGGAGAATCAATTTGGTGATGGTGATCTTATTGGGAGAGAGGGTGGGCATGACGATATTACCACTCAAACACATCAACAATATTCTGAATCGCACTTCTTATACGATCAATAATTCCTTGCCTCTTAAGAAGCTTTGGCTGTTCCTTTTCCGGAATCATGTCAATAATATCCTGACCCCTAGGTAATTTCTGGGAGTAGATAAATTCTCCTATAATGTTTTCAAATTTCTCAACAGGAATATTCTCGTCTTTTGATATTTGCTTAAGTACATTAGAACGCTCACTAGTCCAGAACTCGCTAAATGCTTTCTCAACATTTCCAGACCTTCCAATTATCGGCAGATTTTCTTCGATGAACTTCTTGACGAGATCCTTCTTTTTTCGCAGTTGAACATCATGATCAAAGATTCGCAAAATCTCTTCCGCCTTCTTCTTTCTCGTAGAATCAGAATCAATATTCTTGAGTCCAGCAATCAATAAAATAATGTAATCAAAGTTAATAATGTCTCGAACGGTCAGCTCCAATTCAAAGTCAATCTGATCCAGAATTGATTCGTCACCGACTTCGTGAGTCTTTCGTTCTTCATAAATGTCGAGATATTTGCTCTGATAGTCATAGAACTCCTGTTCCGTTATACCAGTATCCTTGAATCTGAACTCGGCGAATGTCTCAAGTGACGATTTGATACGCAAAAGATCACGGAAAGTCTTGATAAAGACTGCCCTATCTTCGTCACTTTTCAGACCATCGACAGAGGAAACGGTTGGAACTTTATCTCGTAATTCAGCCAGCTTGTTATCAAATTCTTTCTTCTGCTCTTCATATGGCTTCTTGAATACCACTTCCTTGGCATTCTCATCACCGAACAAGGCTAGAGCTTTATCGGTAGCTTCTTTGAGATTTCTAAATGAGACAATATTGCCATGAGGTTTATCGGAATTATGGAGTCTGTTTGTTCGCGAATAGGCCTGAATGAGTCCGTGGTAACGCAGATTCTTGTCCACATACAATGTATTAAGTCTTTCGCTGTCAAAACCAGTCAGAAACATGTTCACGACCAAAACTAGATCAACTTCCCTATTCTTGATCCTTTTTTGTAAATCTCTGTAGTAATCATAGAACCGATCCGTCGAAAAATTCGTTGAATAGAGATCGTTGTAATCATTAATACAATCTTCAAGGAAATCTCTGGAGTGCTGATTGCCAGTCGTGCCTTCGCCTGCAAAGACATCAACATCGAGCATGTCGGCATTATCCTCTTCATTGGCTTGATAGGTAAAAATGGTGGCTATTTTGAGTCCACGAGATTTCTTTCGTTTAATCAACGTGTAATATTTCTTCAACACATCAATGTTTGATACAGCAAATAGAGCATTGAACTTTCCATCCTTTGTCTTGCGTCGCCAATCAGCCAGAACATAATCAGATATTTTATCGAGGCGATCATCGCTTTCGAGCACTTCCTTCTTGTCTATACCTTCCACCAATGCATCCGCGAATATGTCCTTATCAATAACATCCGAGTCTTTTTGCTTGTACTTTCCGACATATTCCACAGCAAATCCAAGAACATTATCGTCAGAAATAGCGTTAGTTATTATGTACTTATGAAGGCAATCGCCGAATACATCCTTTGTTGTCACTCCGCCAACATTATTCTCCGCGAATATGGGCGTACCAGTAAACCCAAATAGTTGAGCTTTCTTGAAGAACGATTTGATCCTAGCGTGAGTCTGTCCGAACTGGCTACGATGGCACTCATCGAAAATGATCACTACCTTTTCATCAGCTAGATAATCGAAATGTTTAAGATATGAGTCTCGGCCTATGGCAATGTCGAGTTTTTGAATGGTAGTAACTATCAACTTTCTATTTCGATCTTCCAGCTGCTTGACCAAATGTCCGGTATTATTGGTGCCATCTATCGATCCCTCAGAGAATGAATTGAATTCCTTGGTCGTCTGAATGTCTAGATCTTTCCTGTCTACAACAAAAAGCACTTTTTTCACTTCAGGCATTTGAGAAAGTATCTGGCTGGTTTTGTAGGAAGTCAGAGTTTTTCCGGAACCAGTCGTATGCCATATGTAGCCATTCTTGTTGGACTCACGAACGCGTTGTTCGATAGCTTTGACAGCATAGTACTGATACGGACGAAGAACCATGGGTATGGATCTCGATTCGGCAAGGACAATATGCTCGGCAATCATTTCCGACACAGCGCATTTTTCCAGAAACGCTTCGGCAAATGTCTCGAGCTGTGTAGCCTTTTCATTCTTAACATCAGTCCAATAGAATGTCTGCTCAAATGACTGCTTGGGATTATTGGAAAAATACTTCGTATTGACTCCGTTAGAAATGACGAATATCTGTATGTATTCAAAAAGTGTTCCAGTAAATGAATGCTTGTGATATCTCTGGATCTGGTTGAAAGCCTCCTTCATTTCCACCCCACGGCGCTTCAGCTCTATCTGGACCAGTGGCAGACCGTTGATGAGTAACGTCACATCATAGCGGTTCTCATATTTACCTTTCTGCGTCACCTGATGCGTCACTTGATACTCATTCTTGCACCACTGCTCCACATTGAAGAATTGTATATGCTTCGTCGTCTCATCATCTCGTACTAGTAAAAACCTATCCCTCAAAGTCTTTGCCTTCTCGAATCTATCCCCTTTCAGTAGATGATTCATCACCCTCGCAAACTCCGTATCAGAAAAAGTCACACCATTGAACTTCTCCAGTTGCCTGCGCAAGTTTGTATCCACCGCCACGCTGTCTTCCAGTATGATCGGCGAAAATCCCAACCGTTCCAGTTGCTCCATCAAGGTCTTTTCAAGTTGTGATTCAGATTGGTGGGGCATTATTTTTTCTTTACCAATGATAGCCATATCAAAATATGGAATAATCTATCTGAAGCATTTCTACCAAAAAATTTTCTCTTACCGAACCCATGCGCAAAATCATTTCGTAAATTCATACCGAGTTTTTCTGTAAGAACTAACCTAAAATAAAATAATACATTATGACCAGATTTTGAG
>PMZP01000021.1:5128-11366 GCA_003170325.1 Candidatus Tayloriibacteriota bacterium | reverse complement strand
TGGGCGGCGGCAACGACGAGCGTGAGCAGACCTTGAATCAGATCCTAGTGGAAATGGACGGCTTCGAGCCCAATGTCAAAGTCATAGTCATGGCGGCGACCAATCGTCCTGATGTCCTCGATCCAGCCCTTTTGAGGCCGGGAAGATTCGATCGTCGCGTGGTCATAGACTTGCCTGACAGGAATGACCGCGAAGAGATACTGAAGATACATTCTCATAAAAAACAGCTGGCCGAAGACGTCAATCTGCACGTGGTGGCCGAACGCACCCCGGGCTTCTCCGGAGCCGATCTGCAATCATTGACCAATGAAGCGGCCATCCTGGCCGCTCGCGAGAATCGCACCAAGATCGGCCAGTTCGATCTCATCCGTTCTATCGAGAAAGTCATGCTCGGTCCGGAACGCCGTAGCCATATATTGTCAGTCAAGGAAAAAGAGATCACCGCCTACCACGAAGCTGGTCATGCCATCGTGGCCTCGGTACTGCCGCACGCCGATCCGGTTCACAAGATCTCTATCATCTCCCGCGGCCGTGCCGCCGGATACACATTGAAATTGCCTTTCGAAGAGCGCAAGCTCCAGTCTCGCCGCGAATTCCTCGATGACATCGCCGTCTCGCTCGGCGGCTACGTGGCCGAACGCATGATCTTCGGCGATTTGACCACCGGTGCCTCCAACGATCTGCAGGTGGCTACTGCTTTGGCTAGGAGCATGGTCACCCAGTACGGCATGTCGGAAAAGATCGGCCCAGTGGCCCTGGAATCGCCGGCTGGAAGGGTCCTCTTCGGTATGGGCGTCAATGACCACGAATATTCGGAGAAGGTCGCCTCGGAGATTGACAGCGAGATAACCCGCATCATGACTGAAGCCCGCGAACTGGCCATGAAGACCCTGAACGCCAACAAGAAAGCCTTTGAAGCCATCGCCAAGCGTCTCGTCGAGACCGAGACCATCGAGCGCGAGGAATACGAGAAGATCATCACCGCCCACGGCATCCTCCTGAAGAAGAAAGATGTCATCGATGCCGTGAAAGGGGAGACGCTCAAGGCGTGATTTCGTGCTGCCGCAGAGTAGCATAAAATTCATCAGATTTTGAACCTTTTTTTATCCAGAGTTTAACCTTTCTTCATCGTATCTTCATTTCGGTTTGATATGGTTAGAAGATGCCTGGAGATCAATATCGAGAGATTGTCATCGCAACGAGAGAGAAGTATCGTAAAATCGGTAGCATCTGGTGCCCGCCTATTTCAGCGTCGGTCATCTTCGATCATCACGGTCTTCGTCATTTATTGGCGAATGGTAGAGGGCGAAGGTCATTTTCGGATCTCGCACAGCGTTTAAAACTGATTGATCATGCCGAGGAAGTCTTATCGTCTGCTGCAACAATAGCCGAATACAGGTCCTTTTTCAAAGGAAACGCTATTGTGCAGTACTGGTCTGTAGAAAAGGTCATTGAAGGCAAGAGGTTAAGATGTGTCATACGTAGTATTGGAGACGGCCGGAAGCACTTCTTCAGTGTAATGAAAGTTGGCTAAAACAAAAAGATCCCCGTCGGGATCTCTTTGAGCCTGCCATCGGCTACATTGTCGATCGAACCATCTTAGGCTTTGCCTAATGGCCGCAGGCCTTTGCGACGCTTGCCACCAGCTTTAGCCGATAACATCACCTTAGGATTATCCTAATGACATGCAAGCGTGATACCGTAAGTATATTCCAGCCATTGTAACTGTCAAGACTTTATCATAATATGAACTGACCCGCCCTTAGCTCAATGGTAGAGCACTCGCCTTATACGCGATTGGTTCCTGGTTCGAGTCCAGGAGGGCGGACAAAGTTATGTATAAAAAAATCGGCCGCCTCCAGGATGGAAGCGGTTCGATGTGATTATTGCTGGTGTTAGCGATGGTGACCATAATGGCCATAGTGCCGGTACCCATACCGGTCACACCAGTACGGTCCCCACGGACTTGTGTACACGACGACTCCGGCTGGCGGTGCATCGTAATATACGGTACCTCGCTCCACCATGACTTCCGGGGGATTGAGGATGCTTAGACTGGTGTTTCCGTGGGAGAAGGTGCAGCCAGTAAGGGCCGTCAAGCTTAATGTTGCCATCAACGCCATTATATTCAAGTTCATTTTCATATGTTCTAGTCTGCTTTGTGAATCGTTTCTTACCGGAAAAACGCTTCCGGCTTCTTTAACTATTATACCATAGTCGGCTTATAAAAGTCAAGTGGTAAGCTTGACTTTTAGCCACATAATATGGTAGAATAGCTATTAGAAGTACTCCGTAAAATAGTCAACAAATACGGGGGAAAATGAAAGGACGAATGAAGAGATTATATGCAATTTTGGCAATCTTGGTGTTGTTAATGGCCGGGTGTGCGACACCGCCTCCGGTGTACGAACCTGTGGCGGCCACAGCTACCACGGTGTACAAAGAAACCCACCCTCCGGCGTCGACGTATATCGATGCCGATGGTACGGTGCGACACATGCCGTACAGATAGCCATTGGACCAAGATTGTCACTTCTGGCCGCTTACTCGATCGAAGATTGAGAGGCGGCCACTTTTGTTTCCTTGGATTTACACGTGCATAACTCGATATGATGTTGTGTTTTTCTGCGTTATAATATCAAAGACCTAGCGTACTGTTAGGTAGCTTATGACGACAAAAATATTTATCCGCGGCGGTCTCCTATTTTTAGCTTTTTTTGTGTTTTCTTATAATGTTCCACATGCTAAAGCCCAATCAGCCGGCTCATGTTGTGGGCCGAATATCAGTGGTTACTATGGAGTTATCGTGTCAAATGGGTCAAACGAGATGTGTGTCGCGAGTCCAGCCTATCCTGCATGTACTCCTCCTAGCACTCCAACTCCGCGATCCGGTACGAATTGGTGCGGTGGCGGCGTCAGAGGTTATTTCAATGTTATCCCTAACCAGTGGGTAGATATACAAGCACAGTATATTCAACATGGCTGCAATCTCGGTAGTCTTACTGGTTTCATTGATGGTATTGTGGGAGACATATACAAACAACCAGCCGGAAATCAAACAACTGTTCCAAGCAGTGGTACTAATTTCGGGTGTATGGTTGGTCTCATGAATAGTAATGGTTGCCCGAGCCAGCTATATACTACTGGATATACCGTATCGGTTTCCAAATCTGGGTCAGGTGCTGGAACTATATCAGGTTCAGCTGCATACGGATGGTATTCCGGACACGTTCCTGGAGGAACCATCAATTGCGGAGGTGTATGTTCCACTGTAATTTTAAAAGGGTTTCCAGTCGCCCTAACAGCAACGCCTGGAGCCAATTCTACTTTTGCCGGCTGGGGCGGAGCATGTTCCGGAACTTCACCCACCTGCACAGTAACAGTTAATGCCAACACTTCAGTTTCGGCAATATTCAACCTTCCATCCCCCACGATAACTAAAGTAAACCCTGTTAACAACCAGCCTGGCGGCACATTGACGATTACGGGTACAAATTTTACAACGACAGGTAACACTGTAAATCTGTTGACCTCGGCCGGCAGCGTCGTGTCGGTCCAGACGAATATCCAATCGTCAAATGGCACGGCAGTCCTTTTTACGTTACCGACAAATATCAATGCTGGTGCATATGATGTACAAGTGTCGAATAGTAACGGTACGAGTGGCACATTTGCGATCAGTATTTATTCCATGTTATCGCCGTCAGATCTAGTCGCGACGATGGGAGTCCTTCTTAACACTGGCCAAGTCGACTTGGACTGGACTGACAATTCGAGTAATGAAACGGGATTTCAAATTGAAAGATCGACTGATGCGGATAATGGCAATATGGGTTCGTTCAGACTTTTATCGACTACTCCTGCCAATGCTACATCATATACAGATGATCTGTCGTTGAGCGCGTTTAATTTTTCTAAGGAAACTTACCGCGTTCGGGCGACATTTGCGGATAATTCATTTTCTGATTACAGCAATGTTGCTTCGACCAGTAATTGCGTAGCGGTTTCAGGAAACGGACCGAGAAAGATCATCTTCATGATAGGGGATGGGGTGCATGCGAGCATGGATGACTACATGGCGGTGGTTAACATGATAATTGGCGGCTTCAATTCAGTCGATCCGTTTAAGACGTATAGCAATTACTTTTCTTTTTATTTCGATTTGAAGAAACAAGATCAGTCCGCCTTTCGATTGGACCCGACAAATTCGCAGTTTTATGCCACAAGTACTGACGTGGCTATAAAATCAACTTCCAGTTGTGGAAATGATGGCCTAGAATATATATTCCTATTTCATAATCCTGCCATATATTATGGCTACACTTCGACGGACTGGGCTGACACAAGAGACATTGGTAATGTAGTGTATCTTGACGTTCCCGCCCTCGTAGACGGCGGTAAGGATGTACCAACTGTAGCTATACATGAATCAGGCCACGCTATTGGGAAATTAGATGATGAATATATCCACGTCCTAAGCGGGGTCGGACCGAAAGAACCTTTTGATACTTATAAACTTCTAGACACTTATAACGATCCGCTCGAAAACTGTGTCAATAATCCATATTTAGATTATTGGAATGAAGCTTTAGACCTATCCTATGCTTCTACTACTATCAGAAATTGTGGATACGCCTCTACTCCTCAAGGTGATGTATATTATCGACCATCGACGATCAGCATAATGAATGACGATATCGTATCACAAAAGTTCAATGTTATATCCTGCGGGTACGTGGTTTCCGGGATACTAGGCGAACCGGTTGACAAAATACATGCGGAAAGGCACTGGCCAGGAGCAGATCAAGAGAATAATACGGACCCCGGTTGCTTGTCGATGGATACAGACAAAGTCGACATCCCTCCTTTAGATCCCATTACTCCCTCCATTACGAGTATATCAGCCAGCGTCGTCGCGCCAGGTTCCACACTTGCGATATCTGCGGGAGTCACTGATGAGACTCCATTACCAGCAAAGGGAAATATCTTCGATAAGGTAAATTATTACTTGGAAGAATTCGCAAAGCAAATGATTGCTGCCGTAGCTGGTGCATCCTCTTCAGTTACAGGTTCCGGCTTTACTCCTACCGGGGATGCGGTAAAGATATACAATTCGACAACTAGTACGGACATTGTAGGCTTGACATCAAGTGGAAATACCTTGACTTTCACTGTCCCGGCCAATCTTCCACCCGGACAGTATTCATTGAAGGTCGGTGCTTTCAACAGTGGTTGGTCCAATAGTGTTCCTATCACAGTCACGACCGCACCTATAAATCAAACACCCAGCATTACCTTGACCACTTCTTCCTACTTTATCGCCTATGGTGGCAGAGCCACTCTCACATGGACACCGACCAGTGTGACTAATTGTATTGCGAGCGGCGGCACTGGTAATGCAGATGACAATTGGAATGGAGCAAAGACATCATCTAACGGCTCATATTCACAAAGTACAGGTATTCTAACCAATGCAACTGCTTATACGATATCTTGTACTGGATCTGGTGGTAACATAGCGGCCAGTGTTCAAATATATGTTACTGGTCATCCTCCCACTCCAACCATCACCTCCTTCACCGCTTCACCTACAAGCGTTACTTCCGGAGGGAATGTTACTTTATCTTGGACAGCTACAAATGCGAGTCTCTGTTGGGGCGCAGGAATGGGACCAGCCAAGACATTTCCAATATCTTATTCAGTTATCAGGAATCCTCTAACTACAACCACTTACACCTTGACTTGCGTGGACACTAGCGGTAATTCCTCAACGCCAGCGAACGTCAAAGTGACGATTATACCGACAAAGATACCTTCAGTGCCGGCAACGACAGCGTCTGTGCCAGCTATAACAATTCCTAGTTCTAGTGTTCCACCCGTCCAGACATATACCACACCAACCGCATCACCAACCGTAAAATCTTCACCGACTCCCATCCCATCTCCAACTCCGACTCCAACCCCGACCTCGACTTCCAAGCCGAGCCCAACGCCTGTGGCGTCCACTCTGAATATGACATCCGCGATTTGGGATGCTATACAAGCGATAGGGAGGTATTTCGCGGGACAATAAGCAAAATTCGATTCACGGCAAATCAACTACGACCCTTTCTGGATCTGGTGGATGCCGACGGCCATACCGAGGCCGAAGGCGATGATGACTAGTATTATAACTGCGATCATACTCATGTTAGTGAGTTTAGTTTTGTAAGCGGACAAAAAAGAGAAAGGTACCCTA
>PMZP01000021.1:0-5111 GCA_003170325.1 Candidatus Tayloriibacteriota bacterium | reverse complement strand
TTCAGATTTTGCAGGGCTTCCATGGCGATGTCGGAGACGCCCCATTGTCGGGCACCGGAAAGCTGTCCGGCGCCGCGCTGGGAGAGATCGAGCTCGGCCAGTTCGAATCCGTTCTTGGCGGTCTGCAGAGCTTTCAGACGCTCGATGGATTTCACTGAATTTGTTTCCGTGAATGCATAGCAGTAAGACTGGTCGGTGCTCCTCATGACTCGTCCGCGGAGCTGGTGGAGCTGGGCTAACCCGAACCGCTCGGCGCCCTCTATGATGATGACGGTTGCGTTGGGCACGTTGACGCCGACTTCGACGACTGAAGTGGCGCAGAGAATGTGGATCTTGCCGGTTTTGAATTCGTTCATGACGCGGTCTTTCTCGTTCGGCGTCATCTTGCTATGTAGGACGCCGATCTCATACTCGGGGAAGACGGATCGTTTTAACCGCTTGGCTTCTTCCTTGACCGACTTGGCGATCAAAGCTAGCTCCTTGTCTGGATCCGGCTCATCGATCCGCGGACAGATCACGTACATCTGTCGGCCGGTCCGGAGCTCTTGCCGGATCTTCTCATAAGTCTCTTCGCGCTTATTCGGCAATACCAGTTCAGTTATGACAGGCTTTCTTCCGGCTGGCATCTCGTCGAGCAGGGTGAGGTCGAGGTCCCCGTACATGGTTAGAGCCAATGTCCTCGGAATAGGAGTGGCGGTCATTGATAAGAGATGGGGGACAGGATGCTGAAGTCCTTTGAGGGAAGCTTGCGGAGGCTCTGGAAGAAGGACTTCCTCCGATGAACCGGCGTCGGAGCGTGCTCGCTCCGCGCCTGCTTCTCGGCGCCTTCGCGCCTCCGAAAGCTTCCTCTCCGAAAGTCCTTCTCCCAGAGCCTGGTTTTTCTTAACGAGTTTCGCCCTCTGCGCCGTTCCAAATCGATGCTGTTCATCGATGATCACGTAGGCCAGATTCTTGAACTGGACCGTCTTCTGGATGAGCGCGTGCGTACCGATCGTCACGGCGATCTCGCCGTTCGCTACCCATTTCAAGAGCTGTGCGCGGGAGATGTCCGTCCAGCCTTTCGGGTTCACCTTTGAAGGGAATTTGCGACAGCCCGAGCCGGTGATGAGGGCGATCTGGATCGGCATATAGGAAAAGTATTGGATGAATGATTCGAAATGTTGGGTCGCCAAGATCTCCGTAGGGCACATGTAGGCGATCTGTAAGTGAGGGGCTTGGAGTTCGGTGTTCGTAGCTTGGGGTTTCTGGCTCCCGGCTTCCGGCTCCTGATTCCCAGCTTCTGATTTTTTGTGCATATGTTGAGTGATCACGGCGTAAGCCGTAGCCGCGGCCACGGCGGTTTTGCCGGAACCTACGTCGCCTTCGAGGAGGCGAGACATAGCATGGTCTCTTTGCATATCGTCGATGACGGTCTCGATGGCATGGACTTGGGCTTTCGTCGCCGTGAATGGAAAACGGCGCACGAATTCACGGACATGCTTTTGGTCGGTCTCGATCGTGAATGACGGCTGCTCACTGAATCGGCGACGCGCCTGCTGTTTGCCGAGCTGGATCAGGAAGATCTCCTCGAAGGAGAATCGCTTGCGAGCGGATAGCGCGTCGTCTCTGGTAAGAGGGGTATGGATCCAAACCAGCGCGGTTTTAATTCCCGGCAGGTGGTATTTTTTTAGGATATCATCAGGGATCGGTTCAGGGATCGATTCCAACAATCCGCTTTTAAATATCTTCTGCAATGCGTGGTAGATCCAGCTGGAAGATATGCCGCGCGATTCCGGGTAAACAGGATAGAGTGTGTGCGCCTCTTCACCGCCACCGAAAAGGGAATCGCCGACCCCGATCGGTAGAGCATTTACTTTCTCGATCTTGGGGTTGGAGAAGTAAAGATCTTTCTCCTTTCTACGCTCCGAAACCTTGCCTTCGATGCGCACTATCATCCCGTCCGTATACATCTTCGCCACATAAGGCTGATTGAACCAGACGCACTGGATGCGGCCGGTCTCATCCTCGATGAAGCCCTCGGCCATGGTCATCCGGCTCTTCCAGCCTTTACCAGCTTTGAGCCCGCCGATCTTTCCGAAGACCACAGCTGTATCGCCGTGTCGCAATGAATCTATGTTGAGCGCCTCGGCCGTGTCGCCATAGCGGACCGGGAAGTGATAGAGCAGGTCTTCGACGGTCGCGACTCTCAGGCGGCTCAAGGCTCCTTTCTGCAGGGGAGTCAGGCGGAAATGGTCGGTCAGGCGACTTTCGAGTGATATCGGCATATAAGCATAATATAATGCTTAGGCGCCGCTGTCATTCTTCACGGTCAATTGTCTTTTTTCCGTATCAGAGATTTGAGCGCGCCGGCGGCCATGGCCGCCCCGACGATAGCGAAGGTCATATCGCCCACGGTGTCGTCATTGGTCGGCTGGTCGAGGTGGTCGGGGGTGGTCAGATTTATATGTAAGACCTTCATCCTGTATTGATCGTGGCAGAGCTCCCCGAATTCCCAGGCAACTGAGATGAAAGCGACCAAGGAGATGATGATGAGGAAGTTTTTCCAGAAACGCCTATGGAATAGATTGAAGGACGGAAATTTTCGCGTCAGCCAGATGATAAGGACTACATCCATGATACCGCTCCAGAAATGAAGGGCGGCGTCGTAGCCGAAGAACCCCATGTTGCATCCCAGAAGGGCATAGCATTTGTAATTGTCGATGAGGATCGGTCCGCGAATGCCCAGGGCCCAACCGAGTAGGAATATGGCTATCACGAAAATGGCGGCCGTTCCTAGAAGCCGATCACTGCTGGCCGTTGCCTGTTGTTTCATATTCGTATTATAGCGACAGGTGAGGAATTGTGAAAGCAGTTCTACAGATTCCGAACGCTGTCGATATATGAGCGAAGCGGTCATAGCGGCCAGCCAGAATCTGTAAATGCCTCAAAGCAACTTCCATTTTTTGCGGCAGTTTTTACTTGAAGTTCGAACATTTTTTATGGAAAATCCTCATAATTGAAGTGAAAGAAAATGGTGTCGCTCCGCGACGCTGTTTTCTTGTGGGGTTGCGCCTTCGCTCCGCTCGGCGCGTGGTCAGGGCGTGCGCGGCAGGAGGGGTGTGGGGAGGAATGCCGCGCCGCCCTGCTGATTTTTTCGCGCGGGGTGAAGGGGAGAAAATAAGCGGCCAATGACCTTGAATTTCTGTCAAAAAGTGATAGGATTCTTGGCATGAAAGAGAATCCAATAAAAGATTACCTAAAGGATATTTCTCAAAAGTTTGCTAGAACCGATGTCTCAAAGAGCAGAGAAATGATATATCGTGGAGATTTTGAGATGCTTTTGAAACAAATTTTTCATGCTGACGGAAAAGTAACCCAAATCAATCACGATTCGACTAATGATGACGGCAACAAACCCGACTTTGTTATCTCAAAAAATAGTACGCCTATCCTTTACATAGAAGCAAAAGATATTGGTGTTGACCTAAACAAAATAGAAAAAAGCAATCAGATGGATCGGTATTTCGGTTACAGCAATCTTGTTCTTACCGATTATGTTGAATTTCGTTTCTATAGAAATGGTGTGAGGTATGGAGAACCTGTTATTGTCGCAACTTTCGATAAAACTGATCGTACGATGATAGAACTTCCAGAGAATTTTTTATTGCTGACTAAAACCTTGGTCGATTTCGCATCGACATACAAAGAACCAATTAAACGAGGAAAGCATCTAGCTCAAATTATGGGTGGAAAGGCTCAACGTATTCGAGACAATGTGAAAGAGATGTTAGCTTCTCGTAATGAGAAGTTTTCTGATATTTTCAAAATGAGAGACGTGGTCAAAGAACACCTTGTCTCAAGTCTTGACGATGAATCATTTGCTGATATGTACGCCCAGACTCTTGTCTATGGACTTTTTGCCGCACGTTATAACGACACAACGCCTGACGATTTTTCTCGCGCCGAAGCTCGCGAGCTAGTCCCTAAAACAAATCCATTTCTCCGTTCATTCTTTGATCATATCGCCGGAGAATCATTTCCGGATAGACTTCGATTTATTGTCGATGAATTGTGCGAAGTTTTTACCCATGCTGATGTGCATAAACTTATGCACGAGTATTTAGAGCAGGGAAAAGATCCAGTTATTCATTTCTATGAAGATTTTTTGCTCGAGTATGACGCAAAAAAGAAAATGGAAATGGGTGTTTTCTATACTCCGCGGCCTGTTGTGCAGTTTATCGTTCGCGCGATTGACAATATTTTGAAAAGCGAATTCGACCTTGAAAAAGGCTTAACCGACACGACCAAGATTACAATTGACAAGAAAGAAATAAATGTAAAAGGAAAAGAAGTAAAAACCCAAAAAGAATATCATAAGGTACAAGTGCTCGATGTGGCGACTGGAACAGGAACATTCCTTAATGAAGTGATCATGCATATTTTCTCCGATTTCAAAGGCCAAGAAGGCAGATGGCCTGCTTACGTGGAAAAAGATCTTTTACCGAGACTCCACGGATTTGAATTGATGATGGCCTCATATACCATTGCGCACTTGAAACTGGGTATGACATTACACGATACTGGAGCAGGTAGCACCAATACTCGATTGGGCGTCTATCTGACAAACACTCTTGATGCACCAGTTGATTATAAAAATCAAGATACGCTTTTTGGAATTATGGATAGCATAGCTCAAGAAAGTAAAAATGCTTCACGGATAAAATCCGAATATCCGATCATGTGTGTGATCGGCAATCCGCCGTATTCGGGTATTTCAATGAATAAACACTATACTGACAACAGTGTTTATAAAGTGGAGCCTGGTGGCTTACAAAAACTTCAAGAAAGGAAAAACTGGCTTGATGACGATTATGTAAAATTTATTCGCTTCGCCGAAAGTTTGATAGAGAGCAATCATGAAGGAATCATTGGAATGATTACAGCTCATGGCTATATTGATAACCCAACCTTTCGCGGCATGCGTTGGCATTTACGAAAAACTTTTGACAAGATTTATATAATTGATTTACATGGCAACAGTAACAAAAAGGAGACAAGTCGTGACGGATCAAAGGATGAAAATATTTTTGATATAAAGACAGGCGTATCTATAATCATAGGTGTTAAGAAAC
>PMZP01000034.1 GCA_003170325.1 Candidatus Tayloriibacteriota bacterium | reverse complement strand
GATTCAGGATTTTTTGGGGGGAATGCAGAACAGACGGCGCTTCGCGCCGACCATATTTTTGGTTCTGAAGTTTTGGCAGACTAAAGGCGGAGGGTAAGAGATTCGAACTCTTGGTGGGTTGCCCCACACAGACTTTCCAGGTCTGCGCACTAGACCGCTATGCGAACCCTCCGTGCTAAGTCAGATTAACAGAATATCTACCAAATATCCATTCAATTGCCACTGCTGCCGATCTTAGCATGTAGATCAGCCGGTGTGATCATATCAACGCCGGCCGCGTTGTGCCGAAAGAGATTATCGATGTAAGTGACGAGACCGAACATGGCATCCAGCTCTCCCCTTTTTATGATGACCTTGGTGGCATAGACGTACAGGTGATTCTCCGAGAACTCGAAGCTGTAATCACGTGCCCTATCGATAAGATCGGCCATGACATCTGGCGTGAAGATCTGATAGGCTTCCTGCTCATATCCCTTTGGAACGCGTAGCCGAAAATATTTATTGAAATCCCCTTCAAGTTGAATAGTCTCGTCGCCAGAGAACCAGTCGGAAACAGCGGTGGCATGCGCATTGGAAAATAGCAGGATGTTTGGTACCGCATTATTGAGCATGGCTTCGAAGACCGTATATAAATAGGTGTGGGAATTCTTTCCGGAACCGACTGTAAATCGAAAGGTGAATATACGCATGGGTAGTCCATCATGCGTGCCGCTCAAGACGTCTAGGATCGACTGACCGTGTCCAGTTTTGAAAAGTTTGGAGCTTACAGAATCCATGCCACCGCTCTCTGAATAGCTGAATCCGATAGACGTTCCGAATTGCTGAGTGAATTCCCTCTTGATCTTGGACTTCACGTGTCCGTATCCGATAAAACCGATCATGATATAAGCCTTCGTGCTTTTATTGACGTCCTCAATGATCGGTTCTTGGGGGTTCATACGTGAATAAATGATGATGTTAAACGCTCATGCCTCTCAATATGGCGATGCGCTCTTCGGTCGGCGGATGGGTCATGAAGAGTTTGGCCAAGCCTTTGGAGGCGTGCGGACCAAAAGGATTGGAGATGAATAAGTGCGCCGTGGCATTGTTGGCTGACAGCATCGGACGATCGTAGGATTGGATCTTTTCCAAGGCTGAAGCCAATCCTTCGGGATAGCGGGTGAGAAGGGCGCCGTCAGTATCAGCTAAGAATTCTCGCTTACGAGAAATGGCTAGCTGGATGAGCTGTGCGATGATCGGTGAAAGAATGATAAAGACAATTCCAACGATGGCGAGGATCGTGCCCAGTTGGCCGCCACCTTCTCTGTCATTTCCCCTCCGTCGGCCTCCGCCGAACCAGAGACTGCGCGTAAAGATGTTGGCCAGAATGGCGATGAACCCGACCAGCACGACGACGACCGTCGAAAGCAGGATGTCGCGATTGCCGATGTGAGACAATTCATGGGCGAGCACGCCAGACAATTCATTCTTGTCCATCATGCCGATCAATCCGGAAGTCACCGCGATGGCCGCGTGATCTTTGTCGCGGCCGGTGGCGAAGGCATTCGGCGCCGGATCATTGATGATGTAGATAGCCGGCAGAGGCAATCCGGCAGTGATAGCCAGATTTTCCACGACTCGGAATAGTTCGACATTCTCTTCCCTTTTGGCCGGCACGGCGCGAGCCAAAGCCAAGGAGATCTTGTCCGAATACCAATAGCTCGTCACGTTCATGATCAAAGCGAAGATGATGGCGATCGCCAAGATACCGGGATTTTGATAGTAATAAGAAATGAACCATCCGATGGCGACTGCGATCACCACGAACACGGCCATGAGGAGCCAGGTTCGGAAGACATTCTTGGATTGCTGTGTGTATAGAGTGGCCATCTAGAACTTGACCTGCACCGGTTCCTTGGCGGCTGCGTCGGCGGCGTCGAGCTGGAAGAATTCCATGGCCGTGAAACGGAAGGCGCCGGCGATGATATTTCCGGGAAAAGCCTGGATCGAAGTGTTCAGATCGCGGACATTGCCGTTGTAGAATCGGCGGGCTGCCTGAATCTTGTCTTCGGTGTCGGTGAGCTCGCTCTGCAATGAAAGGAAGTTCTGATTGGCCTTGAGATCCGGATAGGCTTCGGCGATGGCAAAGACCGATTTCAAGGCTCCGGCCAAGGTCGCTTCGGCTTGGCCTTTGTCAGCCAACGAAGTCGCTCCCATAGCCGCCGCCCGGGCCTTGGTGACATTCTCGAAAGCCGAGCTCTCATGCGCGGCATAGCCTTTGACGGTATTCACCAGGTTGGGGATCAAGTCGTATCGGCGCTTCAATTGGACGTCGATGTCGGCCCAAGCTTCCTTGGCCCGATTGACCAGTGTCACCAGACGGTTGTATGAGGCAATGGCCCAGATCAAGAGCACTACGATTATTGCGAGGATTATGTATGTCATGTTATTTCATACTTATTTCGTGGTCGGTGCCTTGCTCTCATCGATGCCGGCTGGTCCTTGGACAAAAGCGAATGATTTGACCATGTTGGTAAAGTCGGTATCGGTGGTGCTGACGATGGCCTTGTTGTTGTTCTGTGCCTGGGTCAGGTTGGAACCGGTCAAATTCTTGCTTTCCGGTGCCAAGGTGATCGAGGAGAAGTGGAAGAGATAACAGACGCTTCCCTGTTGCAACGAGTACATTCGGTCAAAATATCCCCGTCCTTGAACGCTGTTCGACATGGTGATCATATTCAAGGTATTCGAGCCAACGGCCAAAGTGCCACGATTCTTGATGGTGGTGACCGGCGGGAATCCGCATTTTCCGCTGACGACGCTGATATCGGCCTGGAGCTTGGCGACGGTCGAGACTTGCGTGGTATCGATGGGCATGATGAAAGTCACACCGGTGTCGGTGTTGTCCGCTTCCCAAGCGGTCGGGTAATTGAGCGAGAAGCCCAGTTCGGCGTTTTGATATTGCGAGGTCTTATTCGAGACTTTGGTGGTCTCGGTGACCGGGACGACCGGTGTCGGTGAGACGCCATTAGTCGAGGTCGGGCTAGTGCCGTTGCCGTTGCTGGGATTATTGTAAGAACCGCGGCCAAAGATGATGATACCGATCACGATGAGGACGACGACGATCACTGCGATGATTGTTTTTTTCATACTGGTTCCTAGCTAGATGACTTTCTAGCAAGATTATTCTCTATTAATTTGCTGTTAATTATAGTTGCTGGAGTTACAAATAGGTGTCAAAAAGGCACTTATTAATGATTACTGTACCACTTAAGGTCTAGGCGGGCAAGGCGAAGTGTGGAAAGGTACTAGTGTCCGGTTAGGCATTTCAAATTACCTCACTACAGTTGAGTGTAGTCACAGCGAAACATTATCCCCACTACAGTCAAATGTAGTGCGACAAAACGGAACACCTACTACATCTGAAGAAAACGACCGACCAAAATTAAACTAGCAATGAACATTACCTAGTAATCCATTCCCGGAGCCTCTCCGCGTCCTCCCGACGCTTTCTTCTCCTCCGGTTCCTCGGCGATGGCCGCTTCAGTTGTTAGCAATATAGCAGCAGCTGAACAGGCGTTCTCCACGCCCAGACGAGTGACTTTGACCGGATCAACGATGCCAGCGGCGATCATGTCCGGAACGATCTCGTCCTTGAGAGCATCGTATCCGAGTGCTCCCCGGCCGTTCTTGACCTTGTCGACGATGACCGAACCGTCGTCTTTTCCGGAATTCACCGCGATCTGCTTCAATGGCGATTCCAGGGCTTTCAAGACGATGGCATAGCCGAGTTCCTGCTCCTTGGTCATGTTCTTCCTTAACAAGAATGACCTCTCCACGTCTCGAGCCGCTCGAACGAGTGCCACACCGCCGCCAGCCACGATGCCTTCTTCGATAGCGGCCTTGGTGGCGTTGACCGCGTCCTCGATCTTCAACTTCAAATATTTCATCTCGGTCTCCGTGGCCGCGCCAACGCGGATGACGGCCACTCCGCCGGATAGCTTGGCGATGCGCTCGTCCATCTTCTCTTTGTCGTACTTCGAGTCGGTGGCATCGCGCTGTTTCTTGAGCTGTTCGATGCGCTCCGTGATGTCGGCTTTCTTGCCTTTGCCGCCGACGATGATCGTATTGTCTTTGGTGGAAATGACCTTACGCGCCTTGCCGAGCATGGCCAGCGTCGCGCTTTCGAATTTGATCCCTAGATCTTCGGAGACGACCGTCGCTCCGACGGTGACGGCGATATCTTGAAGCATCTCTTTCTTGCGATCTCCATATCCAGGAGCTTTGATGGCCAGGACGTTGAAAGTCCCGCGCAGCTTATTGACCACGAATGTGGTCAGCGCTTCACCGTCTACATCTTCAGCGATGATCACTAGATCCTTCTTGCCAGAATTAGCCAATTGTTCTAGCAATGGCAGGACTTCCTTAACCGTCGAGATTTTCTTGTCCGTCAATAGGATCGCCGGATCATTGAAAACGGCTTCCATCCTTTCCGGATTGGTTATCATATAAGCGGAAACATAACCCTTATCGAATTCGATGCCTTCGACTATCTCCGATTCCAAGCTGGTTGATTGCGATTCCTCCACGGTCACCACCCCGTCTTTGCCGACTTTCTTGATGGTACCGGCGATGATGGCACCGAGCTCCGGCGATTCGGCTGCGATGGTCGCCACTTGCTTGACTTCCTCGTCAGATTTGATCGGCGTGGCGAGCTTCCTCAAAGAAGCGACCACGTCCTTGGCGGCAGCCTCGATGCCGAAGCGGATACCCATGGCATTCATGCCCATGGTCGTATGTTTCATGCCTTCAGCCACAATGGCTTGAGTCAAAATAGTGGCAGTCGTGGTTCCGTCACCGGCCAAGTCATTGGTCTTGGAGGCCACTTCCTTGATGATCTCGACTCCCATATTCTCGAACTTGTCTTTCAAGGAGATCTCCCGGGCGATCGAAACGCCGTCGTTGGTGATGGTTGGCGAACCGTAGCCCTTGTCCAATACCACATTTCTCCCGCGCGGACCGATGGTTATCTTGACCGCGTCGGCCACGGCGTCGATGCCTCGCTTCAAGGCCTTTCGGGCGTCTTCGTTGTAGAGTATTTTTTTTGCCATGTTGTTCCGTTATTTGATAATCGCCAATATCTCGCTCTCTCTCACAATATAATATTCCTCATCATCTATCTTCACCTTATCTCCCCACTGGAAAAGGACTTTGTCGCCGGCTTTGACCATCGGTACGATCTTCTTGCCATCTTCGATCCGACCCGGACCAACGGCCACCACTTCTCCGCTTTTACCGCCCTTATCTTCGTTCACCGTGACTGGGATGATGATGCCCGATGAAGTCTTCTTTTCTTTGCTATCGACGCTTTCTTTTATGAGCACGCGATCCTGCAATGGCTTGATTTTTTGTGATATGTTTTTCATATCCTCATTATAGCCATGAATGGCTATAGAGCAACTTGACAACAATTGTTCTTAGTTGCAATTTATTTAATACCAAACCATCGAGATTGCAGAGAAAGCTCACCTATGCTAAGCTTCTTACATC
>PMZP01000063.1 GCA_003170325.1 Candidatus Tayloriibacteriota bacterium | reverse complement strand
CACGAAATCCGAAACAAATCCAAAATCCCAAAAAATGAATTCAAACGGGTTTTAACTTGTTTCGAGCTTCGATATTCGAATTTCGGATTTTCTTTCTTGTTTACAAGAAAGAAATATAGCAGAGTATTGGTTTTTTGTAAAAGAAAAAACCCACAGCGCTAGACCTACTGGGGTGCACCGTTCGAGCGGTAAGGTTCTTGTTCTGCTTCAAGCCATGATAGTGGGAGAAGCAATTACCCTTTTATGGAGCATTCCTGCTCAACCGTGTCGAACGATTACTTTTTGGCTTTACGACTGAGCTCGTGGGCTAGACGGCTTTGAACATTGGCGAAGTGTTCATCCGCCAGCTCCTTGTTGAGTTCAAGGTACAACGCGAGGATTTCGCTCAGTTCCAACGGCGGGGCAAACTGATGCCGTTTGTTCAATCCCTCGATTTCGGAGTTCACCTCACGGAGACCGTCCCCAGTGAGTTTAATTCCTTTTTCGCGGAACACGTCTTTGACTATCGCTCGGAATATCGCGAGCTGTCTGTCTACACCAATTTCCATATGTACTACCTTTCATTTTCTGATAAACGACATTGTTTACCAGTACGTGCATATTATACTCCTCATTATTCTGTTTGTCAATACCACTCAAAAACCCCTTATTTTGAGGGGTTTTTGCACTTTTTATAAATCCTAAATAATAGTTCCCTACTTCGTCCCGTACCCGACGGTGGTCGGTTCGAAGTCAGCTTCCAGATTCTTGGGCGTCAGGGAATCTACCATAGCCTTCTTGGGCGAACCGGGGAAACCGGAGCCGGCGGGAACGAGACGGCCGATGATGACATTCTCCATGAGACCGGTGAGGTCGTCGGAGGCGCCGCGAACGGCGTTGGCGATGAGGACGCGAGTGGTGTGCTGGAAGGAGGCGGCTGAAAGGAATGACTTCCTGGACAATGAAGTCTCGGTGATGCCCATGACCAGACGTTCGACTTTGGCGGCAGATCCTCCGTTATCCTTGGCAGTGGCGTTCTCTTCGGAGAGTTGGACATCGTCGATGATCATGCCATCGGTCAGATTAGTGTCCCCTCCGTCCTTGACGCGGCGTCGGCTGAACATCTGCTTGACTATGAGCTCGATGTGCTTTCGGGAGACCGTCTCGCCTTGAAGCTCATAGATCTTTCCGATCTCGGTGATGACATATTCCTTGGCGCGCTCTTCACCGCCGAATTCGAACAATTCATCGATATCGGCCGAACCATCTGTGAGGAGCTGGCCTTTCTTGACCTGATCGCCGGTCTTGACCATGGTCGTGCGGCGATACGGGAAGACGTATTCTATTTCGGCAGCCTTCTTCCCTTTGGCTTTATCTTCCAGTTCCGGTAATACTTTGATGAGCTTCTCCTTGCCCATATCCTTGACTTCAGTGACGAATCCGTCGACAGTAGCTACCACGGCTGGATTCTTGGGACGACGCTTCTCGAAGACTTCCTCGACACGAGGCAGACCTTGAGTGATGTCTCCGCCGGCGGCCGCCGCGCCTCCCTGGTGGAAGGTGCGCATCGTGAGCTGGGTCCCCGGTTCGCCGATAGCTTGGGCGGCGATGGTTCCCACCGCTTCGCCAAGATCCACTAGGTGGTTCTTTCCCAGATCGAGCCCGTAACATTTGGTGCAAACGCCACGGATCGTCTTACATGAGAGCGGCGATCGAACATTCACTTGCAGTATTCCAGCGTCTTCTATGGCTTGCGCGTCCGTTTTAGAAAGAAGATGGCCCTTCTTGAAGAGAGTCTTGCCGGCCATATCCACCACGTCTTCTCCTATGATGCGCCCGCGGATATTCTTAGATATGGGTATAGCCAGGCCGGAGGCAGTCTGTTTGTTGATGATGATGGAATCTTTGGTGCCACAGTCTTCCTCCGAAACGACTACATCCTGGGCTACCACGAAAAGCTTGCGAGTGAGGTATCCGGCCTTGGCGGTGTTCAGAGCGGTGTCGGTCAGACCTTTACGCGATCCGTGAGTAGTGATGAAATATTCGATAGGCGTCAACCCTTCTTTGAAGCAGGAAAGGATGGGAAATTCGATGATCTCGCCAGAAACCGAGGAGATAAGTCCCTTCATTCCGATCATTTGGGTGATCTGGGAAAGCGATCCGCGAGCTCCGGACATGACCATGTCGTGAGCCGAGCCGTTCCTGTCCAAAGATTTGGGGATCGCCTTCTCCACTTGGCCTTTGGCATTCTGCCAAGTCTCGATATGCTTCCTGATCCTTTCCTCTTCGGTCAGCAATCCTTCATTGAATTGGAGGGTGACGACATCAGCTTGGCGCTTGGCGGCCTTCACAATGCCTTCTTTGGCGGCCGGGACCATGACGTCGTCGATGCCCCAAGTCGTGCCTGAAGCCGTAGCGTAACTAAATCCGAAAGCTTTTATCTTATCGAGGATCGGCGCGATATTCTCGGCACCATAGCGGTTGATGAGCTCGTCAACGATGAGACCGAGCCTCTTGCGGCCGACTTCCTCGTTGATAAATGGGAAATCTTCAGGCAAAACGTCGTTGAAGATGATGCGACCGACGGTGGTCTCGAACATTCCGCCCTTGAAAGTTGCATATCTCGGCGTTTCCAGCGCCTGAACCTTGATAGGCTCACGCAAGTCGATATTTCCAAAGTTTTGAGCAAGGATGGCCGCGTCGGGAGACTCGAAATATTTCATCGCCGAAAGTCCTTCGCCAAGCGGGCGCAAATCAGCTACTTGCTTAGCAGGCTCCACTATCTTAGTGACCCAGAAGCATCCTAGAACGATATCAAGCATCTTTGCCGCCACTGTCGGATCGTTATTTCCAGGCTTCAAGATGTTCTTGTTGGAGGCCATGATCTCACGGGCTTCCATCTGCGCTTCGTCGGAAAGAGGAACGTGGACTGCCATCTGGTCGCCGTCGAAGTCGGCGTTGAAAGCGGTACAAACCAGCGGGTGAACTTGAATGGCATTGCCTTCGATGAGGATCGGCCTGAAGGCCTGTATACCCAGACGATGAAGGGTTGGCGCGCGGTTCAATAGCACGTATTTTCCGTGAATGACTTCTTCCAAAATTTCCCAGACTTCCTTGGCGCCGTCGTCGATCAGGCGATTGGCACCACGGATATTATATGCCAGCTCTTTGCGGAGTAGTCCTGAAATTACAAAAGGACGGAATAGTTCCAGAGCCATGTGCTTGGGCAGACCGCATTCGTCGAGCTTCAGCTCCGGACCGACGACGATGACCGAGCGTCCGGAATAGTCCACGCGCTTGCCCAAGAGATTCTGACGGAAAAGACCACGCTTGGATTTCAAACTGTCGGACAGAGACTTCAGTGCGCGCTTTTGGGCGGCGGCTGCGGCAGCTCCAGCCGATGAGCTGTGACGTATGGAGTTATCGATGAGGGCATCGACGGCTTCCTGAAGGATGCGCTTCTCGTTGCGCAGAATGACTTCCGGAGCATTGATCTCCTTCAATTTCAAAAGACGATTGTTGCGGTTGATGACGCGTCGATAGAGGTCGTTGACGTCGGATGTAGCATAGCGTCCGCCATCGAGGGCGACCATGGGACGAAGACCGGGCGGTATGACGGGAATGCGAACTAGGAACATCCATTCAGGGCGAAGCTTGGCTCTGATCATCTGCTTGACCAATGAGAGACGCTTTGAAAGCTTCTCCCGCTCGGCCGAACCGGCCTCCGAATGCCATTTCTCCAGCTCGACTTTCAGCTTTTCTAGATCGATCTTCTTCAGCAATTCATAGACGACTTCGGCGCCGATACCGGCCTCGAAGAGCGCGCCGTATTTGACGGCGTATTTATGATATGTGGCTTCATCCATGACGAATCCCATTTCCAGAGTTTCGATCTCCGCGCGTGCGGTCACGACCAATCCTTTCAGAGCCTCCTTGGTCTTGTCATCCTGGGCAGTCTTCACCTTATTCTTGTATTCGGCATCGAGCTCCTTCAAAAAACTGGCCTTCTCATTCTCGTGCACTTTTGTGATTATGTAGCCGGCAAAATAGACGACCTTTTCCAAATCGGATGTGGTCATACCGAGGATCAAACCTATCCTTGAAGGCACGCTGCGCAGGAACCAGATATGTGAAACCGGCGTGGCCAATTCGATATGTCCCATGCGTTCTCGTCGGACGATCGAGCGGGTGATCTCCACGCCGCACTTCTCGCAGACGATGCCCTTGTAGCGGATACCGCGATATTTGCCGCAGTAACATTCATAGTCCCTGTCCGGTCCGAAGATGCGCTCATCGAAGAGGCCGCTCTTCTCCGATCTCTGCGTGCGGTAGTTGATCGTCTCCGGCTTGGTCACTTCGCCATACGACCATTCGACGATCTTCTCCGGCGAGGCCAAAGACAGCTTGACGAAATCAAACTTCTGCGGATCGGTCTGTTTCTTTGTGGTGATAGTGGTGGTCATATGATTAGTATTAAGAATTAAGTATTAGGTATTAAGTATTAAGTATTAAAGATTTCGATGGTTAATTGGTAATAGTAAATTTAACACTGTCAAAACGATCCATTGGGTAACCGCTTCCATTATCGTAATTGGTACCAATGCGAACATAGTAGCCTGTCCCCGGCATTATCGAATTAGGTGGAATGAAATTTTTGCTTCCGCCAAACTGTGACGATTTACCACCATTAAGTGCCGTCGAACTGGCTATGGCAATAACCTGCTTATCACCGTTCATGAGGAGAATGTACCCTGGCTGATCAACCGGCAATTTGGTAATCCAGCGTATTCTGGACATCTCTCCAATTTTCCACATTGCATTAAATGAAGGTTCTATTATGGTAACCGCATCATCATCTCTATTGCTTTCGATAACCTTACCTTGATCGATATAATCCCCTTGGGCGGGCTGGAATTGAACTTCCTTGATCTGTGGAAATTGTAATAGTGTCTTTTCGACTATGGGGTGGACTTGAGCGATTGCGGCAGAAACACCTGCCCAACCATCAATGTCCATATTGAGGAGAACGTACGCAGTACCGTTCATGACTTTGAAGTAAACAACGAGTGAGCTGGTGCCGGCCTGTGTTGGAATGTATTCGGCGGCGGCTTCGGCTGTGGTGCGGACAACATCAGTTGTGGCAGACACTGTAACAGTCCTTACAACGAACGGCCAGGTTTTTGAGGGATTCACTCCTCCACTGACCTGAATAAATTCGGTCATGGCCTTTTTATATGCCTGAAGATCATTCGGGACCATGATCGTCACCGTCGAAGTCGCCAGTACTTCGTCTTCAGAACTGGTTGCCATCTGTTTACCAGAATGCGTCGCGATCAAATACACGACTATGGCAATAGCCACAATCGCTATGATCCACATAACAACCGAACCTCTTTGATTTTGAATGATTTTTTTCATGAAATTAAGATTCGGCTATTATTTGGTAACAGTAAATTTCACTGCATTACTCTTGTTACCCCATGGTTCCGTGTAAATACTATAAGTTCCAGGCGTGATAGACATGAATGAATCGCATGGTCCGCCTTTGTACCCATTGTTTGTCTTGCAAACCTGACCAGCAATCGTCACACGAATAGTCTGATCGGCTCTTGGAACACTGCCAATTCCCGGGAGAAAACCAACTTCGCCCGTGCTGGGATTTTGAATCCAAGCATCCAAATCACCCTCGAAACCAGCTAGACTGGTTCCTGTAATTGTAATAGTTGTGCCAATAGGACCGGATGCAGGAGAGATCGAAGAAATTTTCGGAAGCGGATTTCCATTCACATCAGTTCCAGGTTGATTCTCTGAATTGACTTCGGTCAGCGCGCCCCCCTTCAATGAATACTGCTTTATAACACGCAACGTTCCGCAACACATAGGTTCGCCGGGGCCTTGAGTGATCATGTCGACGGTAATTATGCCGCCATTCTGGATCGTGACGTTATTCACGGTGATACGATCGCCAAGAAATTGAGAAGCGGCGTATTGCGGTTGGCCATTCTTGTTAGTGAAAGACAACAGATAAGTGAACATGCCGGTTCCACCGGTACTAGCGTCAGCAATTGCTACTAAGTCTGAAGCGCCGTCGCCGTTGAGGTCGCCATACGCATATGAACTGCTGACGGTATTGAGACCCACTTCATATGAGCTCAAATCATCCGCTTTCGACGTGCCCTGCAAAATCGAACCGTCGAATTTGCCGTTCACCAGAGTGAACGTCGCATCGCCTGGATTGGTGTCAATGAAATCCGGTAGAGTTACATTCATGACTTGACCGATCGAAAGCGCCGACCAGTTGGAATTGGAGGTGGATTGACTTGTGCTGGTTGCTGACGAATTGGGATTCGAATTCACCGGCACGGATTTCCTTATGACATCCCTCAATCCGAACACGATGACCCCAGCCACGATCAACGCCACCAGCGTAATGAGCAGTGATGCAACCGAGCCTTTTTGATATTGGGGATAATATTGGGAGTATTTTTTCATTTTTGTGGCTTAAATTCGTTAGGTGAAACCTCCCGAGATCTCGTTAGGTTTCACCTCCCGCTGAAGACCTCTACATAAGTTATTCCTCCTGTACCTTCGGGTTATCGAGCAATTCCACATTCAAGGCCAAACCGCGTAAAGTCTTCAGGAGCACGTTGAATGAGGCCGGCAGGTTGGGAGCGCGCAGGCGTTCACCTTTGACGATGGAGTCGAATGTCTGGGAGCGGCCGACGATGTCGTCTGACTTCACCGTCAAGATCTCGCGCAAAGTATGTGCGGCGCCATGACCGAGAAGAGCCCAGACTTCCATTTCTCCGAAACGCTGTCCTCCGCCTTGAGCCTTGCCTCCGAGCGGTTGCTGGGTGATGAGAGAGTAAGGACCAATGGAACGCATATGGATCTTGTCCTCGACCATGTGGTGAAGCTTCAATATATACATGTATCCGACGGCGACCGGTTGGTTGAAATGATCGCCGGTTCGGCCATCCCGAAGTTTCATCTTACCGGAAGCGTCGAAACCAGCCTTGACCAGCTCTTCTTTGATCTCCGCATCGGTCGCGCCAGTGAATGGCGGCACGATGGCTTGATAGCCCAGAGTGTTGGCAGCCAATCCAAGGTGAAGTTCAAGGATTTGTCCGAGGTTCATACGTGAAGGAACGCCGAGCGGAGTCAGAATCACATCGATAGGCGAACCATCTTCCATGTACGGCATATCCTCTTCAGGCAGGATACGCGAGATGACACCCTTGTTACCGTGGCGTCCGGCCATCTTGTCACCGACCGATACGTTACGGACTTGAGCGACTTCAATATAGATCTTTTTGATGATACCCGATTCCAGCTTGTCGCCCTTCTCGCGCGAGAATATCTTCACGGAAATGACGCGACCGCGCTTGCCGTTCTCCATCCTCTTGGAGGTATCCTTAACATCCCGAGCCTTTTCGCCGAAAATGGAACGGAGCAGGCGCTCTTCGGGAGTTAACTGTGTCTCGCCTTTGGGAGAGATCTTGCCGACCAAGATGTCGCCGGGACGGACTTCAGCGCCGATCCTAACGATGCCCTCTTCGGTCAGATTCTTCAGCTTGACTTCTCCAACGTTGGGGATATCGCAGGTGGTGACTTCCGGACCTAGCTTGGTGTCACGGACGTTGACCACGAACTCTTCGATATGGATGGAGCTCCACTTGCTTTCCTTGACGATGCGCTGGGAGAGGATGATGGCGTCTTCGTAGTTATTCCCGGACCAGGACATGAAGGCTACCAGAGCATTGTGTCCCAGAGCGATCTCGCCGTGATCTGATGTGGAAGTGTCGGCTAAAATGTCCCCTTTCTTGACCTTATCGCCGACGTTGACGATCGGACGCTGGTGGAAAGCTGTAAAGCCGTTGGTTCGCGAGAAGAGGACCAGGTTGTATTCGTGAGACTTCCCTGTCTTCATAGATTTGAAAACGATCTTCTTGGCATCGACGTGAGTGATCTCGCCGGCTTCCGGAGCGACGACTACTCTGCCGGTGTCGATGACCGCCTTGGCTTCGATGCCGGTGGCTACGAATGGCGCTTCCGGAACCAGACAGGGCGTGGCTTGTTTCTGCATGTTCGAACCCATGAGCGCGCGGTTGGCGTCNNGCTTGGTTGGTGGCCACGTCTATATAGTCGACTTCGGTATTCTTGCACAAAGCCGGCTTGCCGTTGATGCGGACCTCGACCTCGTCGATGCTGATCGTCCCATCATCCGCGCGCGGCGTGGCGGCGTGAGCAATGCGGAAATTCTC
>PMZP01000028.1 GCA_003170325.1 Candidatus Tayloriibacteriota bacterium | reverse complement strand
ACAAAGGTCAAAGACTTGCAGATCTTCAGTTCTGGCGCCAAAAAGGCCGACTGGGACGTGGGATTGGCGATAGATGCCGTCAAATCTTCATCGAAACTCGACGCTGTAGTACTCATCACCGGCGACGGCGACTTCGTTCCTCTCGTCGAATACCTACAGAACGTCGGCTGTCAAGTCGAGGTGTCTTCGTTCGGCAAATCAACCTCGGCAAAGCTCATCGAAGCCGCCGATCACTTCATAGACTTGGACGACAGTTCCAGCAAGTATCTGCTCCGAAGCGGCGGAGGGAAGAGGTAAGAAAAATCCACCGTCTCTACATTCAAGGTCACAAAATGTGACCTTGAATGTTGCCAAAACGTAAATCGTTGTGCTACAGTGCAACTGCTCTCGAGAAGCACATTAATAGGTAATATTCGCCTGCGGATAGGCAGAATTGAAGGATCGCGGTCATAATGCGCGGCTCCATTCAAGGCTGAAATCTGTAGGCGAGCACAAATAGATATGACACACAAAGAATATTCGCTCGATATTGGCGGCAAAAAGCTCACCGCCGAGTTCAGTGATCTGGCAGACCAAGCAAACGGGTCGGTGATTTTACGTTATGGAAATACCACAGTCATGGCCACCGCCGTCATGGGTAAGGAGCCCAAGGATGGAGACTTTTTTCCGCTAACCGTCGATTACGAAGAGCGCTTTTACGCCACCGGCCGGATCTTAGGTTCGCGATTCATGCGCAGGGAAGGAAGGCCTTCGACGGAGGCGATACTTTCAGGACGCATCGTTGATAGAACCGTGAGACCGCTATTCAACCAACTTATGCGCCATGAAGTGCAAGTGGTTTTAACGACTCTGTCTATCGATCAAGAAGATCCGGATGTAGTAGCTGTCATCGCCGCTTCACTGGCCCTGGGAACTTCCGATATCCCCTGGAATGGCCCGGTTTCAGCCGTGCGCATCGGCAAGAATTCGACTTGGCTCGTCAATCCCAACTTCATGGAAAGAGACCAAGTCGGAAATACTCTGGACCTCATCGCCTGCGGCAAAGATGGCATGATCAACATGATCGAAGTCGGCAGCAAAGAGCTCGGCGAGGATGTCGTCTGTGATGCCTTGGCCAAAGCCTCGGAAGTCATCGAAAAGATCCAGGACTGGCAGAAGAAGATCATCAAAGAGATCGGCCAAGACAAGAAGGAAGTCGAATTGCCGAAAGCCACCGCCGGAACCAAGGAATTGTTCGACAAGGAGATCGCGCCAAAACTCTTGAAATACGTCTTCAGCGGTCCCGGCAAAAAGAAGACCGAGGAGATCACCGACGAATGGATGAAGTTATTCAAAGATAAACTGCCGGATGGCAATGAAGGCATGGCCATGGAGATATTCGAGGCCGCGGTGAATGACTTGATACACGAGCAAGCCATCGACAATGAAAAACGCCCAGACGGCCGAAAGATGGACGAGATCAGACCTCTTTTTGCAAAGGCAGGCGGTGTGTCTTCCATATTACACGGATCAGGCATCTTCTACCGCGGTGGCACTCACATCCTCTCGACACTGACTCTCGGCTCGCCAGGCGATGCGCTCATCGTCGAAGGTGTCACTGTCGAAGAGAACAAGCGCTTCATGCACCACTATAATTTCCCACCGTATTCGACGGGGGAGACCGGACGCATGGGTGGAACCAACCGCCGCATGATCGGTCACGGCGCGCTCGCCGAAAAAGCCTTGTTCCCGGTCATTCCGGAGAAGGACAAATTCCCATACACCATCCGCCTCGTATCCGAAGCCATGGCTTCGAACGGCTCGACTTCTATGGGATCCGTTTGTGGTTCAACACTGGCTTTAATGGATGGCGGCGTGCCGATAAAAGCGCCTGTTGCCGGAATCGCTTCCGGGTTGATGATGAGAAGTCCCCGTGAATACAAAGTGCTCACCGATATTCAAGGCCCGGAAGATCATCATGGAGATATGGACTTCAAAGTCGCCGGCACGCGCGCTGGGATCACCGCTGTACAAATGGACGTCAAAGTCGGCGGAATCCCATTGAAAATACTCGGTGAAGCTTTTGAAAAGGCCAGGAAAGCCCGCCTCCAAATCCTTGATGTCATCGAGAAGGAAATAGCTACGCCACGTGCCAAGATCTCGCCCAACGCTCCGGAGATCATCGTCATGAAGATCAAACCAGAACAGATCGGACTGGTCATCGGCACCGGTGGCAAGACCATCAATGAGATCCGCGATGTCACGCACGTGGAAGATATCACTATCGAAGACGACGGCTCGATATTCATCACCGGAAAGAATGGGACTGCGCAAAAAGCCAAAGAGATTATATCCAATATGACCCGTGAATACATGCCCGGCGAGAAATTCGACGGGGAAGTGACACGGCTTATGGAATTCGGGGCTTTCGTCAAGATTGGTCCGAATGCCGAAGGTCTGGTGCATGTCTCCGAAATAGCCCCATTCCGCGTCGAACGTGTGGAGACATATATAAAAGAGGGAGATAAAGTACCGGTCGTCGTCAAGGAGATAGACGACAAAGGACGCATAAATCTCTCTATTAAACAAGCAAATCCGGATTTCTTCATCAAAAGGGAGGAGACGCCCAAGCCGCGTGGAGATTTCAAGCCCCGAAGCGACTTCAAGCGCCGATTCTAGTCGACAATAATCCGGTTTTGGGCTATTCACTGTTGGAGATGCTAGGCATTCTTCTATATAACAAGCTATAATTGGAGCAAATGGACGAGGATACAATTCAACCTCAAAAAAATCCGCCCGTAGACGCAAGCGATAGAGGCAGCGAACCTGACGATAGTCTGGCTTCCGGACAAGTTTTTGATATCACCGCCGATCTGAACATCTCGCCAATAATCGACAACGAGGAGCAACCGGTAACCAATCCTTCAGACCCTTTGCCGGTACAGGTGCCAAAGACGGAGTCGCCGTTTCCGGTCGAGCCAAAAATTACGCCAATACCGACGCAACCTTCACCATCCAACCTGCCCCAAATAAACCCCATCCCACCAGCACCGACAAAAGCACCAGCAATTTCGGCACAGTCCTCCGCTCCTCTCGATAGCCCAGACATCAAACCGATTCGTACATATGAAAGCGACGTGGCCGATCTTATGTCGCATAAACATACCTCGACAGCTTCCATCGCTATCGCCGAAAGCAAGAAGGAAACAGGGGAAGAAAAGCCCGCCAGTCACGAACCATCGCATGCGGTGAAAGACTTGCTTCTTGTGCTCTTCTCTCTCCTCCTCATCGCCGGCGGCGCCTTCGCCGCATACTATCTTTATCTGCAGAGCGCGCTGGCTCCTTCGGCCCCAACAATCGGCAACGCCAATGCCGGCCAGCAAGTCCTTTCGGCGCTGATAACTTCCGATTTCACTACCGTGCTCACTATAGATGGTTTGAGCACCAATGCCATCATCTCTAAAGTCCAGGCGGTGATGACGGAACCACAGCCCGCAGGCAGTATCAGGGAAATAGTTCCGGTCGTCTCGCAAAACGGCAACGAGGCGCGCGTCTCGGCTTCCAACATGCTAAAGATCATGAATATCCCGGCACCAAACATATTGGTCCGCTCCCTTAATGACGCCTGGATGCTCGGAGTCTACGCGGGCGCGAACGGCCAAAAGAGCGTCTTCGTCGTCGCCAAGAATGACTTCTTCCAGAACAGCTTCGCCGGCATGCTACAGTGGGAAAACTTGATGCCTGATGACCTCAAACAGTATCTGTATCCCTCGTCGCTCACCGACATAGCCAACACTCCGCCGACCGCCGGCAACGTCCAAGTTGTGAACCCTCTAGGGAATCTGGACTCGATCCTCTCGACAACCAGCGGAGCGACGACATCCTCAAGGACTGCCGCGGCAATCGCTTCGACGACTCGCCTCACGCAAGCCTCAACGACCATCGCGACCTCATCGACGACCGCGAAAAAGCCCTCCACAAAAAAAACCCCTCCGGCAAGCGTAGTATCAACCACGACATCGACATCATCGACCACGAATATCGTGACGTCGAACGCGTCGGCCAACGCGCCAACCAATGCGTCGGCCTTGTCTTTCACGCTCCGCGGCCAATTCGTCAACAAGATCATCGCCAATAAGGACGTACGCGAATTCACCACCACCGACGGACGCCTCCTGTTTCTCTATTCTTTCGTCGACAGCGCCACGCTCGTAGTCGCCAGTAACGAATCGGCCCTTTCGGAGATTCTCACAAGACTTGAAAAACAAGCTTACGTAAGGTAAAATGCCGCAATGAACAAGAAGGATATCGATAATTTCAAGCAGAGGCTTTCAGCAGAAAAGGCTCAACTGGAGTCGGAGCTTTCCGGCGTCGGTCAAAAAACTTCCGGCAATCCCGCCGATCCCAACGATTGGCAGGCTACGACCACCGATATAGAAGTGGACACGGCCGACGATAACGAGGTGGCGGACAAGCTCGAGGAATATGAAGGAAACACCGGCATTTTGAATCAGCTGGAAGTCCAACTCACCGAAGTGGCCGCCGCCCTGGACCGGATCGAGAAGGGAACGTATGGCATTTGCGAGGTCTGCGGCAAACCGATCGAAAAGGAGCGCCTGGATGCCAACCCTTCAGCGCGCATTTCCATCAAGCACGGTCACGATATACCATCCCCAAAGAAATAAGCTCACTGAAGATACTTTGTTTTGCAAAAATCTTCATCGTTTCTTGAGACTTTTTTTATCCCTTTTTGAGGGTTTTTTTATCGTTTCTTGAGACTTATTTTATCCCTTCTTCATCTCGCCCTGATATGATGCGCCCATGAGCCTGGCAAAATCATACTGCGCTCAGCTTATCGGCCTTTCATCGGAGATCATCATCGTCGAGGTGGACATCTCCAACGGTCTGCACGCTTTTTCCGTGGTCGGACTGGGCGATCGCTCGGTCGAAGAGGCCAAGGACCGGATCGCCGCCGCCATCAAGAACAGCGGTTACGTCTCGCCCAAACAAAAGAACCAAAAGGTCGTCATCTCCCTGGCTCCCGCCGACTTGCGCAAAGAAGGCCCATCGTTCGACTTGGCCATGGCTCTCGCCTATCTAGCGGCCTCCGGCGACATCGAACTCGAAGCCGAACATAAACTGTTCCTCGGCGAATTGTCGCTGGAAGGAAGAGTGCGCCGGGTCAGCGGCTTATTGCCGATCCTCTGCCAAGCCGCCGCCCAAGGATTCACCCAGGCTTTCATCCCCAAAGACAACCAAGAGGAAGCTTCTCTGGCGCGGGGACTGGACCTGTATCCAGTTTCTTCGCTTGGAGAAGTCATCGACCATCTCACGAACCGGCGTCAGATAGCCCCGCTTGTTCCCCGACAACCTTCGGCTCCGGCCAAGAAATCGGACTACGCTCTGGACATGAGCGCCATCCGAGGAAACGAGTCCAGCAAGCGTGGTTTGGAGATCGCCGCCGCCGGCGCCCATAATATTCTCATGTTCGGACCACCTGGGACGGGGAAGACCATGCTAGCCCAAAGCTTTTCCTCCATCCTTCCACCTCTTTCCTACGAGCAATCTGTGGAAGTGACGAGCATCCATTCGGCGGCGCGAATACTCGGCAATATTCTCATAACCGAACCACCTTTCCGGGCACCACACCATACCGCCTCGTATCCTTCGATCGTCGGCGGCGGCAACTTCCCCAAGCCCGGTGAGATCTCCCTGGCACATCGGGGCGTATTATTCCTAGACGAGTTCCCGGAATTCGACCACGGCGTCATCGAGGCCTTGCGGCAACCACTGGAAGATCGCTTCATCACCATATCCCGCGCCCGCGGCACCGTGACTTTTCCGGCGCAATGCATACTGATCGCCTCCATGAATCCCTGTCCCTGCGGCAAGGGCAGAGACCATGGATGTACCTGCACCAACCAGGCGCTCGAGGCCTACAAGCGCAAGCTCTCCAGTCCGATCATTGACCGATTAGATATTTGGTTGAATATCCACAAGATCGACTACGATAAACTAGCCGCTCTGACCTCGGACGGAGAAGGTTCGGAGATGATCCGCCGCCGCGTCGTGGCGGCACGACGCATTCAGAGCCAAAGATACGGATCCTTCGGCATTCATAAGCAATATAACAGCGAAATGAGCGCCCCGGATATTGAAAAATGCATCGTCCTTAGCGACGAGGCGCGCGATCTATTGAGAGCCTCGGCGAAAAAGCTCGAACTTTCCGGACGCGGTTTCCATCGTGTTATGAAAGTGGCTCGCACGATCGCCGATTTGGCAGGATGCCAGACAGTTCAAAAAGATCATGTCCTAGAAGCCTTGCAGTACAGGCAGAAGATCACAGGCTAACGGCAGAGTGCCGGGTCGACGAATGGGTTCTGTGCTTGGCGTATCTCAAAGTGAGTATGCGGACCGGTGGTCAATCCCGTCATGCCGACGTATCCGATGGTTTGACCCTTGGAGACCTGCTCTCCGGCAGTTACGGCAGTCTTCGACATGTGGGCATATAGCGTTTCCGAACCATTTGAATGAGAGATCATAACGAAATTGCCGTAGCCGCCATTACCGTTATGACCATCCGAGATGTTAGACTTGCTGACGATCACGACGCCGGCCGCCGCGGCACGGATAGGCGTGCCTCGCGCTATAGCTAGGTCAATGGCGTTGTGGCCGTGCAATCCTTGGCTCAACCGCGCGCCCGGTATCGGACAGGAGAAATAGTCGGGATAAGATGGCCAATTCCAGACAGCGTCGAGGATCGGCTCGAATGAAGGCACTTTCACCTTTTGAGTGGAAAGGAACGATTGGATATCGGATGTCGAAGGCTTACCATGAGGTATGATGAGCTGCTGTCCCTGTTTAATTATCGAGGAGATAGTCAAATCGTTATAAGTGAGGATGTCGCTGACGCTGGACTTCGTCTTGTCGGCAATCGACTGGAGGGAGTCTTTTGCTTGGACGGTATACAAGATGCCGGAGACAGGTAGGATAGTGAGCGTCTGGCCGGGCTTGACCGTGTTGCTTGTTAGATTGTTGGCTTGCTTGATCGTGTCGATGGATATATCGAACATGTTAGCGATGCTTCCGAGCGTATCGCCTTGCTGGGCTGTATATGTGCTTTTTTGCAGGTTGCCGGCATCGGTACTGTCGGTATTGTTGGAAGCTATGTCAGGCAAAAGCGTCTGGCCGCCGTCATCGAGGGGGATCGTCTGGTCTGCCAATACGGCGGTCGGGTTGAATGCGGCATTCCCTTTAAGCACGGGCATGGTCTGTGAATTAAAAACTGGTCCGGAAGCGCTTACACTAGCCGAAACTTGCTCCCCACCGAGAATCGAGTTTACAAATGAAAGAAGACCGGCATGGGCGGTCTTGGAAAAAAGAAAGGTGGCGACGATAGGGAGGGCGCAAATGACCGTCCAGGTCATGGTGCGTTTCAAAAGAGAGGTGTATTTATTCTTCATATATGATAAATGGCTCAATATAGCCATTTAAAAACGTATGCATTGTAGGA
>PMZP01000019.1 GCA_003170325.1 Candidatus Tayloriibacteriota bacterium | reverse complement strand
TGGCTGCACGTTTGGCCGTGTCGGTATCGTCGCCGAAAAAAGTCAAACTTGTATTGAAGCCACCCATCTTTTCCAGTGTAGCGGCGCGAATGAATGTATTGCCGCCCAGACTGATGGCGCCTATTCGGAGCCATTGCAGAAGGGCATTCGTTGGGGTATACACGGCGATCTGGGTAGCCAGGCTTAAATTACGAAATAGCACATGAGCCTCATGGTAATCGTATGGTCCGGAAACTAGCACGACTTCAGGCTGATTGAAATGCGCCACACCGCGAGACATCCAATCCGATTTCGGTCGGCAATCGGCATCCATCCTGACGATGATCTCGCCAGTCGCTTCTTTGCGTCCGCGTTCGCAAGCCCACATAGTGCCTTTGCGAGTCTCCGTCAAGACTTTCAAGGGAATGCTGTGTGGATTGTATAGCGATGGCGGCGAATTTTCTGGCTGATTAGAATACCTCCACGCCACTTCGGCGGTTCTATCGGTGCTCCCATTATCGACGACGATGACTTCAAAGTCCGGATAATCCTGAGCGAGCAAGGCCTCAAGCGCCGCTCTGATGCCAGCTTCTTCATTGAAGGCGGGGATAATGACCGATACTTTCATCAGATTTTCTTGTGGCTCCTTATGGGCTTCCATTCGCTGACGAATGCCCGGCCAGAAGTCATCATCCATACGCTATTCAATAGCCAGAGCGATAAGAGTTTCGGCCATCCGACCGCATGGCCGCGACGCCCGGTATGGTATATGGTCAGGCCTTTGTCGAAGCGGACACGTCCGACCTTGGCCAATCGCGAGAACATGTCCATGTCTTCGCTGGCCACCAGCTTCTCGTTGTAGCCGCCCAGCCGATCGAAGACGCTCTTTCGGATCATCTGGAACTCGCCGGCGGAGATGCCGACGTGGATGAAATTGTTGACGATCCAAAGATAATCGTTGAATATGTCGAAAATCAGACGGTCGGAAAAAGTTTCCATCTCCGGAAGTACCCGAATAGCCACATTGACGGCCACTAGCTTGGGATCGGCCTGGAAATGGTCGATAATGCGCGTGAAGAATTTGTCCGGCTCGCGGATGGTGCAGTCGGCGTCTATGAATACCAGGAATTCACCGGAAGCGGCCTTGGCGCCGTCATTCCTGCCCTTGGCAATCGTTTGTCGGATCGTACCGGTATATTCCACGACTTTGGCTCCGGCTGATCGAGCCAGCTCTACTGTGCGGTCCTTGCTCTGGCCGTCCGAAATGATTATCTCGTGCGGGATGGTTAGTTTCGCCTGCAAATCGCTGACCGTCTCGCCGATGACGGATTCTTCATTCAAGGTCGGGATGATGATGGAGATCATGATTATAGAAGATGATTGATTAGTAGTGATAATTATTCTTTGGCGATCCTAGCACGCACGTATTTTCCGAAGCCGAACATGACGACGATCAGCATGACGAAGAACGCGCCGATCGAGACGCGCGCGAATATATTATTGAAGCTGACGTAGAGATTCCCGAAGACATAGCCGAGAGTGAGCAGAAGTCCGGTCCAGATGAATTGTCCGAGGACATTCATGGTCAAGTAGCGTTTGAAGGGGATCCGGACCAGACCGGCCGTAACCAATGTCACCAAAGCGAAACCCAAGCCCATGGTCAGCTTGGATATGAGCAGTATAGAATCCTTGTGTGTATGGAATATAGTTTCTACTTTATTGACATTCTTCTCGTGGATGCTGAAATATCTTCCAAATCTCTGTATGAAACGGTGTCCGAAGCGATAGCCTATCCAATACCAGAAGCAATCGCCGATTAGATCTCCTGACATCAGAGCGAAATAGATCGGCACGATATGGAAGAATCCCAGTCGATAGAAGACGCCGCAGAGCAAAGCCAGGATCGGCCCCTCGACGAACGAGGTCATGATGATCACGGCATAGACGAGCACGGGATAATTCGTCACCAAGTACATGAGCGCGTGCTGTAGATTCATGGGATTGTCTATAAGTATAGCGCAGGCGAGATTGGTTGCGCCAGATGTGGTAACATTGTTAGCGAATGAGCCAAATCCATGTTATATAAGCATATTCTCAAACCGATTTTTTTCCATTTCGATCCGGAATACGTCCATGACCAGATGACGGCCAAGGGTGTCTTTTTCGGCAAGCACGCTTTGACGCGTTCTCTCATCGGCGTCGCTTACGATTATAATGGCCCGGATATCTCTAAAACCGTTGACGGCATCAGATACCGCACGCCATTTCTTCTATCGGCAGGTTTCGATTACAATGGCCAATTATCACAAATATTGCCACATATCGGACTAGGAGGCGAGGAAGTCGGTTCCGTTACTGCCCGTGCCTGTGAAGGCAATCCCAAGCCGAGATTGACCAGATTGCCGAAATCCAAAAGCATTCTGGTAAATAAGGGCCTACGCAACGACGGGGTGGATAAGATCATTCGGAGATTGAAGGAAGCTAGGAGCCAGCAGTTAGAAGCTGGTCAAGCTCCCAGCTCCAAGCTCCCAGCTCCTGAGTTTGTCGTTGGCATCTCCATAGCCCGTACCAATGACGCGCAATCCGTTCCGATCGAAGCCGGTATTGCTGACTACGTCTATTCCTATAAGCGTCTGAATGAGGAGAATGTCGGCGACTATTATACTTTGAATATTTCCTGTCCCAATGCTTTTGGTGCCGAGGCTTTCAATCAGCCGGAACTTTTACGACGATTGCTGACAGAAATCAAGAAGATCCCATCGAAGAAGCCGCTCTACGTGAAGATGCCCATAAACATTCCTTGGCCGCAATTTGAATCGTTACTTAAAATAATCGATGAATTCGGCTTGAATGGCGTGGTCATAGGCAATCTCAATAAGGATTACGGCTCACTGGATTTCCGTGGAGAAGCCCCGGCGGTCTTCCAAGGTGGTTTGAGCGGCAAGCCTTGCACACATCTTTCTACGGACTTGATCTACAAGACGCGTGAGCGATTCGGTAAGCGATTCACTGTGATCGGCGTAGGCGGCGTGATGTCGCCGGAAACAGCCATGGAGAAATTCAATGCCGGCGCCGACCTGGTTCAACTCATAACCGGAATGATCTTCGAAGGTCCGGGACTCATCAAGAAACTTTGCGCGGCGGTCGCCGGGAGGTGAAACCTAACGCCGTTGAGCCACAAAAAAAGCGCGG
>PMZP01000020.1 GCA_003170325.1 Candidatus Tayloriibacteriota bacterium | reverse complement strand
TGCGCCGGAAGATTCAGAGTCTCCAGGATGATCTCGCCCAAGTGATCATGCCTGAAATTTACCGGCACGTCATAGATGCTCTTCACGTCCGGCGCCGAGATGACACGCTTGGCCGGAATATTGCAAGCCGTGGCGATCTTCTCCTTGCGGCGATTGTCGAGCGGTATAGCCGCTCGAGCGATGATGATATCGGTGGTCACGCCGTAAGATGCCAAATGATTGACGGCGTGTTGAGTCGGACGAGTCTTCATCTCGCCCAAAGTGCCGGGAATGGGCAAGTAGGAGACCATGATGAAGACTACGTCGTTAGGGTGGCGGATCTTGAGAACGCGAGCCGCCTCGATGAACATCACGTTCTGATAATCGCCGACCGTGCCACCGACTTCGATGATGGAGATATCCGACTTGCTGGCCTTGGCCGAATGCTCGAAACGGTTGACGATCTCATCGCGGATATGAGGCACGGCTTCCACACATTTACCGCCATATTGCAGAGCTCGCTCCCTCTCTATGACCGTCTTGTAGACCATGCCGCTCGTGATATAGTCGTCCGAAGTCAGATCTCTTCCCAAGAATCGTTCATAATTTCCCATATCTTGATCGGTCTCCAGACCGGAATTCAAAACGAAGACTTCGCCGTGTTCAGTTGGATTCATAGTGCCGGCATCCACATTCAAATAAGGGTCGACCTTGGCTAGATTGACCTTGAATCCTTTGGCGGAGAGAAGCGTACCGATCGAAGAGGTGGCGATGCCCTTTCCGACGCCGGACATCACCCCGCCGATGACGAAGATGTACTTATGGTGGAATTTTTGCGCTGGATGACGAAGCTTTGCGGGAGTTTGGCGGTTTTTTTGCGCCGGTCGCGAAGACTGCTTGTGCGGGGTACTCTTTCGTGAATGTCGGGCGGCCTTCGGTTTCATGCGTTCCATTCTAGTAAAGTCAGATGGGGTTTGTCCACTCTTGAACTCATGTCAAATAATGTGCTCTAACTGACAAAATACGGCCTAGATGCTTGACATTTTATGAATTATGTGTAAGATGAGCTTAGATAAACGTCAGAACAAAGAACAACAACTTTTACAATATAGTTTATGGAGATTGAAATACTTAAGCCTGATGACCTGAAAAGCCTTCTAACAAGCTTCAACATCCCCTTTGAACACTGGGGTAGGAAGGATGACCCCTTGAATGGAGCCCTCCTATCTCGCCCATTCGAGTACTTGTACCGCGAAGCCGAGATCGGCGCTTCGCGTTTCATCGTCAAAGATCGGATCTTGATCCGCTTCATCTCTATCGTAGATCTTCGCGTCTTCGAGCCTGTCAATGGATCAACATGGCATCAAATCGTTCAGATAAGCCGAGAAGACGCTAGCGGAAACGAAAGGTACTGGCAAGTGAAACGCGGTATCACGACCAAGGTCAGGAGGGATGAGATGGTCATGGATGCCGCGCGTCGCGCCCTGCTGGTTAAAGCGAAATACAAGGGAGTGATCCGGGACATCCACCCTGAAAGCAACAGACCTCTTGCACCGTACCTTTCGCGATCTTTTCCGGGGCTTAAGTGCGCCGGGATCGATTATGTCCTGGTTTGCGAGATCCCAAAGGGTCATCTGAACAGGCGTTTCGAGATGGTGCACGAACGGCCAGATGGCGGAAAGTCCAACTTCCGCCGACGACCGGTGCAGTTCGAGGCTTTGCCTCGCGCCATTCGAGAGAACCACGAACAACGGCGTAATCTCCAGAAACTCATCTGATCCAGCTCTTTTTCCTCCAATGCCGTCCGCCCGCATCAATTGCCGGCGGATTTTTTATACAGTCGCGCCCGCTTGGGCGCGTCACATATCACACCCTCAGGTACCTCCTCGCCGCTATGTAACTTGAAACGCCGCCGAGGATGATGCCAGCGCCCATGATGATGACGAAGATCTCGGGAAAATTCTGACGGAAATAATCGGAGAGAACATTGACGATCAGACCGAAGTCAGCCGCGATCTGCACGCCGGCCAGCCGCAGAATGAGCGTGTCGCTCCAGTAGGCTACAGCCGCCATGAGCGCCAAGGTGATAATCGCCGAAATGATCCCGTACATGATCCCTGAGACCACCAATGGCCCGCGCACGTAGATATTGCTGGCGCCGACCAATTTCATGACTGATATCTCGTCTTTGGCCGTGTATATGATGAGACGAATGGTATTCCAGACCACTATCACCGAGACAATGATCAGAATGACGGTGACGGCTAGACCTGCTTGTTCAGCCACCGGGATGATCCGGCTCAAGCGATCGATGATCAGTTTGTTCTCCTGATAATTTATCTTTTCGATGATCGGGGTGCCGCTAGCGTCAAGGGGATTTTTGCTCGTCAGATAATCAGCTATAGACCCGTACTGCCCGGGATCTTTGGCTTTGATATTCAAGGCCGCCGGAAATGGATTGTCGCCGATCTCGGTCAAGCCTTGCATGATGAGAGCGTTGTTCTGCCATTTCGCTTGGAATGATGTGAGAGCCTGATCCCGAGAGATATAGGTCGTACTAGCGACTTCCGGCAAGACGTTGATCTCTTTTTGTAATGAAAGGATATCGGATTGCTGTGACGTCAAGGCGAAGTAGACGTTGATGTCGACTTTGTCTTTGACGTCGGCCAAGAGCGCCCGTCCAAAGGCGCTGGTGAATATGATACCGCCGAAGGCGCAGAGAGATAGTGTGATGATGACGATGGCCGCGAATGACAAGAATCCATTCCGCCAGAAATTCACGAAACCCGTCCTAGTTATGCGTTTGAAGGTGGTGAAGACCATTGTTCTATTATATCACGAAATTGTTGGCATATGGGTGAAGGAGCCTTGCGAACGCGACGGCGTGAGCACGAGGAATTTTCCAGCAGGAAAATATCCGTGCTCCTGAACCCATATGCCAACAATTTCGTAAATCTATAAAATGTACTTTCCCTCCCTGCTATCTTTGATGACTTTGCCCTTATCCATAGTAATGATACGCCCGCCGATAGTGTCCACCACCCCCTTATTATGCGTGGCTAGCATGACAGTCGTGCCTAATTCGTTGATCTTTTGCAAGATCCTGATGATCTCATAAGTATTGGTCGGATCGAGGTTTCCGGTCGGTTCGTCGGCGATCACGATGTCCGGCTGGGTGACGATGGCCCGGGCGATAGCCACGCGCTGTTTCTCGCCACCCGACAGTTCTCCGGGAAAATTCCAGATCTTGTGGCCGAGATCCACCAATTCTAGTACATGCGGCACGTCGGAGGAGACTTCACGGTCATTTTTGCCGGTGGCTTCCATGGCGAAGGCGATATTCTCGTAGACGGTCTTGTTGGGGATCAGGCGGTAATCTTGGAAGACCATGCCGATCCGGCGGCGCAATTTATTCATTTGCCTCTTGTTCAAACGCTGGATATTGGCCGACTCAAAGAAAATAGCTCCATGGCTCGGCCATTCTTCAGCGATGAGCATCTTCATGAGTGTGGTCTTACCGGCGCCGGATTGCCCCACGATCGTCACGAATTCTTTGGGTTCGATGCCGAAACTGACGTTATCCACAGCTATGGTTTTGTCGGGGTAGACTTTACTGACTTTGTCGTAGTAAATCATATTTTCAGTATACCATAAAAAACCCGAACCTTCGGAAGGTTCGGGATGAAGCCGTAGAGAGCCTGACATTCACGCCGAGGCATGCTCGTGGGCATTGTCGGGTGAGATTTCGCCGCCTCCGTTGTCACCGTGATGATCGCGATGGCTGGCCCATGAACGATGACGTCTAAGGGCAACAACCGCCAGTCTTGGAATCATTACCATCGATGCCAGGCCGACGAGCATGACGGGCAGTCCCCACCAAAGTCTGGGATCATACAGCCAGTCCCTCGCTTCCAGGCGGATCTTTGAGGATAGCGGCAAGGATGCTATCTGGGCTTGAAAATTGCGTCTATTAAGAGGTGCCAACTCCTTAATGAAAGCAGAGTTTGTTACTAACAAACCGGCCTGATTCGTCGTCACTGTGACGACTTTTTTGCTTGGCGGTAGCACGAATCCACGCGCGCCAACAGTGAGACCGAAGAGGATCCCGATGATCGCCGATAAAGTCAGCAACCACGGCAAAAATTTAGTTCTCATATTTAGTTTTCTACAAATGCTAATCTGTCTCTAGGGTACATCAAATATTACAATAAGTCAACCGACCTAAACCAGTTCAAACTGGCTGCTTAACAGGACCTTTTACCTAAACTAGCTCCTTTTCGGCCTTGATGAATTCGCCCAAATCTCCTTCCAGAACTTTGTCCACCTGCGTCGTTTCATAATCAGTCCGATGATCCTTGACCATTTTATAAGGATGAAGGACGTATGAACGTATCTGATTCCCCCATTCTATGGAAGTCGTAGAAGAGATCTGCATGCCCTTCTCCTTGGCGATCCGCTCATCTTCCATACGCTTCCAAAGTTTGCCGCGCAAGATCTCTAGGGCTTTCTCGCGGTTCTGCGCCTGCGAGCGTTCGGATGTGACGTGAATGGAGATACCGGTCGGCTTGTGGACCAGGCGCACGGCCGTTTCGCGCTTGTTGACGTTCTGTCCGCCCGGACCGCCGGACTTGGCGATGCTTATCTCCAGATCGCTATCCGATATGACAAGGTCGCTGGCTGAAGCTTTTTCCAGTTTAGGGATGACTTCGACCATGGAAAATGACGTATGTCTTTTCTTATTAGAATCGAATGGCGAGAGACGCACAAGACGATGGACACCGGATTCGTTCTTGAGCGTGCCGAAAGCGCCGAGCGTGCCGCCACCTTGACCTGAATCTCCACTTCCGCTTTTTTCCACCGAAACTCCGCCCGACTTCCCTGAAATCTCGACTGTGACATTTCTGAATCCTCCGTGATCATTCTCATTGGCGTGAATGACTTGCCAGCCCCAACCGTTGCCTTCGCAATACTTCCTGTACATGCGCAGAAGCATGGCCGAGAAGTCTTCAGCATCGTCGCCTCCTGCACCGGAAAGTATGGTCATTATGGCGTCGCCCTTGTCGTACTTCCCTATGCCGGTCAGGCTGTCTTTAAGTTTCTGCAGTTCCTTGACGGTCGCCTGCGCCTTGGCCTTGTCCGCCCAAAAGCCCGGCGCACTCATGGCGCTTTCTAGTTCGTCGATCTTGGATTCGATCTGTTCTTTGTTGTTCATAGGTTCTTTATCGGAGCCACCTCCCGGACTTGAACCGGGTGCCTCCACTTTACGAAAGTGGCGCTCTACCAGCTGAGCTAAGGTGGCAATCAATTATTCGATTTTGGAGCCGACGTCCGGGATTGAACCGGAGACCTCGCCATTACCAATGGCGTGCTCTACCAACTGAGCTACATCGGCTTGAAAACAGATACACCGGCACAAACCAGCAATTAAGCGAGTTTAAGCATGATAATACAGAAACGAGAGCTTTACAATGCGCGGCCGACGGGACTCGAACCCGCAACCTCGCGCGTGACAGGCGCGTACTCTAACCAATTGAGCTACGACCGCATTGAAATATATCTATCGAATATATTCTTCTTTCTGGATAGAAACAAATCTCTATCCTTTACTAGAATAGGATGATTATACATGAAATCATACAATTTCAAAGAGTCGTGAACACTGTAGGTCAGCCGATGAGAATTTCCATTAAATCTTGGAACATTTCTTTGCTACCGATTTGAAGCCGGTACAATTGTAGTTCACCTTGTTTGGCTGGCCGTAAGCTTATTTTATGTTCGGCCTCTATTTCTTTCTTGATAGCAAATATCAGACCCTTATCTGAGATCTCTATATTCCAAAAACGCGCTCCCCTCTTATTCAACGTCATATATCCATCCGCGGCAAAGAAACCCAAGATGTATGCCATGTTCGGAGTCCAAACCTTGAAGAAATCCTTGTTAACATTTTTGTATATCGGCATGATTGCAATATTTGAAAACCGCCCATGAACGGCGAACATCGACTCTATACTTGGCAACTTCTCTCCCTGGCAATTGTGTCGGCGGAAGGACTTGCACCTTCGACCTTGGCTTTATGAATGCCATGCTCTAACTACCTGAGCTACGCCGACGCGTAGCCATTAGAATAATAGAAATCAGCGCTTATTGCAATACGCTAGCTTTTGTTGTACGATAACCACAACGTATTCCATTCGGCGCATTTCCGCCGACTACCATCGCGGGGTAGGGTAACGGTAACCCGTCAGGCTCATAACCTGGAAATTGCCGGTTCGATTCCGGCCCCCGCAACAAGAGTTGCCGCACAATTTAATGATCACCTCCAACTCGGAAACCACATCCGAGCCGCCATTTGATTCGCCGTCATCGGCAAGCCATACGTGAGCGGGCTCCAGTAGATGAACGCGGCCAGAGCCAAGAGCAGGGTGGCGCTAATTAGAATGTATTTCAATCGGCCTTTGAGTTGGTCGAGAGTGTAGGCGATGCCGATGATAGTAAAAACTAAAGCTGCTTGGTAATGATAGAGGAACATCACCCGGCCGATGAAGATGAATGGCAGAAAATTGGCGAGGAAACCGATGACGATGAAAATAGGGACCGGTTTCAGGATCTTTCTATTCCGGGACAAGAATGCCCTTGTGAGAAGCCAGAGACAATCAACGATGAGAACGACCATGACAAGGATGCCCAGCCAGTAAGTGAAGGGATTCCCAAAGAGATAGATGTAGGAATTTTCCGGAGACACGGTAGTAGAGACGGTAGTTGTGCTGGAGGCAAGCGAAGTTGTTGCCGTAGATGTCGAGGCGGCCGTTTCCTGCCAATAGAAGATCGGTCTCATCATGAATGGCCAGGTATACCACTTGCTAGAATACTGATGCGTGGCATCCATATGGGCGTTGACGCCATACATTTCCATGTTTAGTTCCACGAATTTATCCAGAAAATCAGGCGTCCTAAGCGTCGTGTCATTATGATAAGAGCTATCGACCAGAGTCTTTTGAAATGACGTCGACATGAAGGCATTGCCCTGCCCCGATCGCGGCAAGAGCGCGAAATGCACGGCGAAAGTCAGCAGGTAGACGAATAATCCAACAAAGATCATGGTACCCAGAACCCCGGCCGATCTTTTCAGTGCCTGAATCCTCCGTGGAGCTTGAAACACATCCCATATTTCAATGAGCGTGATGATCAAGCTAAAAGCCAAACCTGTCCATTTTATATCGAATGACAAGGCTCCTGCCAATGACGAAGCAACAAGCCACCAGAAATATCTCTTACCGGAATTATCATTCAAAGCAGACCGTCTTCGCGCGCGGAATGTCAGATAAGCGGCCAGCGCCGTAAAACCGGACAGCAAGAGCATGCTGTCCAGAAATATGAAGCGAGACTGCACTAGCAACGAATTCTCCAAAATGACCAGGAGGCCGGCCGAAAAAGCCGCCAAGGCCGATAGACGCAGACGACGGCAGAGCCAGTAAACAACCAATGGCAATAGGATACCGGCGATGAGCGGCAATAGTCGATACCAGATATAGATATCCGTCTGATATTTGTCTCCGATCGCCGCATAACTGGTGGAGTCATTGGTTACGCCAGAAAGTCCGCCGGTCGCGGCGATGAGCAGTTTGCCGAGCGGCGGATGCGGATCGAAATAATACTTTCCGGAAATATAATCAGAGGCGTAAATGCCGAAATATAACTCATCAAAGACGACTTCGGCTGGCCGCGGGAAGAACAGAAGATGCGAGAGGCAACTTAATACGAACAAGAAGATCAAGAAGTATTTATTCATGGTTCATTCACTGACAAGATCATCCTGGCGAATATCTATGAGCTTTGTAATGCTCGTCGTAAATCGCGACGTACTTTGGCGCATTCACGGAATGCTTTCATGATAACATGCGGTTTGGCTCCGCTCGAACTTCCATGCAGGCGCGACAGATGCGTCACCGGGATTTCCTTGAATCTGACACCGGATTTTTTCAATCTGATCAGGAGCTCCGCCGAGAACATGGCTCCGCCGGAGATCATCGGTAGATCGGCAACTAGATCGGTCTTAAATAATTTGAACGCGCAGTCTATATCACGAACTTTCAATCCGAACATTGCACGGATGAAACGGTTCCAAAGAAAAGTATTGATCCGCCTTTGGAGATTATCCTGCCGTTTGACGCGATATCCGATGACGGCGCCATATTCCGGCACCCAGGGCAAGAAATCCCGCAGTTCACTTATGTCGAACTGCAGGTCTCCGTCCGTAAAGAAGACATATTCGAAACGGGCGTCGTTGAAGCCGCTCATTATAGCCGCGCCATATCCCCTATTGGTATCATGGCTAACCAGCCGGACCTGCGCATTTTCCCTGACTATCTCTAGGGCGATCTCTTTGGTTCTATCGGTACTGCCGTCGTCCACGATGATGACTTCAAATTCTTCTATTTCGGGGATCTGCCATAAAGCTCCGAGAACGGCCTTCACAGCCGCTTCAATATTCCCTTCTTCATTATGGAAAGGCAGGAAAACAGAAAGGTGCTTCATATATAAAAGAACTCTTCGAAGACTCTCCGATATCTAGCGATAGTCTGTCTGGCTTCATGCTGGCTCAATACGAATCCGGGCGTATGGGCGATATCGTTCCTGACCTTGTGCGCCTCCCAGGCATCGTTCAAGGTCTTCATGTCGCCGGTGGCCACCCGTTTAAGTTTTTCGCCGATGCTTTCACCGCGATATCCCATCTTGGTCAAAAGGTCGTCGAGGATGATGTCGGCATCGATGATGGCCTGCTTCCAGTCGTTTTCGTTGGGAGATTCGACGTTCTTCATGGCATTCTCCCAGCGGTGGGCCATGACCGTGTCGCCGGCATTGCCCTCTTCGAAAGCCGGCTCGACTTTGAGATCGTGCATCAGGGCTTCCTTGTTGCGGATAAGTTTGAGATTCTCCACGCAGTAGATGATGCCGATCAGGAAGAAGAATGAGATGGGAATGGAGATGCCGATCAGAAACCCGAAAATGTGCTTGACGGCTTCGACTGCATAGGGATACCAGAAGACGATCTTGTTGGCTATTTCCTGAACGAGCGGAAACGAGTCGGTCGGAGGAGAGATGACGGAGTTCATGCTTGTATTATAGCGGCTAGCGAGAATCTCGTAAATGCTTGCATTTATGAGATTCGAGCGAAGACGATTCAGCAGAATCGTGTCGTTTGGACCGATATATGAGCGAAGCGATTATAGCGACAAGCGAGGAATAGTGGAAGCAAACTTTTGGGCCATTAACGCAACTGATGCCGGACAAAAATCACGCCTTGCTCTATTTTACCAGGTGTTCAAGCTAAGACTTTTTTATTGACAGGAATGTTGTAATTTGTTGTATAATGATGAAGAAATAGGGCTCTGTAGAGCCGTTGATTATATCATGCAAATCAATTTCCGTGAATAAAAAACTTTTCGGATAGGAGCGCCTCCGGAGCAGTGGGAACAAAAAAACGCCTAAAATAACTGACCTCTACGACTCTCCCAAAAAGTCCTTGCCGGCCTCGAAAAGAGTCGCTTCGTCGCCATGCCGCGCCAATAGTTGAATGCCGATAGGAAGATCTTTGCCGTCTTTCCTGATAGTACCAGCCGGGATAGACATAGCTGGTATGCCTGTCAGATCAGCTGGACTGGTAAAGATATCCTCAAGGTACATAGCTACGGGGTCGGTCGTCTTGGAACCGATCTTGAAAGCCGGTCCGGTAGTGGTCGGAGTCAGTATGACGTCGACTGATTCAAAGGCCTTGCGAAAATCATCCGAAATCATCCGGCGCACGGCCGTGGCGCGATTATAATAGGCGTCATAATAACCAGATGAAAGAACGTACGCCCCGAGAAGGATCCTACGAATGACTTCGCGCCCCAATCCGGCGCGGCGCGTCTCGAAATAATCTTCGATACCATTCTTACCGTCGACGTGAAGACCGTATCTTACGCCGTCAAACCTGGCCATGTTGGCCGACACTTCAGCCGGCACGATGATGTAATACGTGGCGATCGAATAAGCGATGTTCGGTAAAACAATATCCTTCACCTCATAGCCTTTGGCTTTGAATGCTTCGACTGCGACATTGAATGCCCTTATAGTTTCCGGATCTATGCCTCCCTGTCCCAAAAAATCTCGAGGAACGCCTATGATCGGTTTCTTTTTACCGATACGCATCTTAGGATATGTAGATTGGTCAATACTGGTACCGTCTTTAACATCTTTCCCGCGAATGGCATTGAAAACAATCTCGCTGTCCGTAACCGTCTTGGTCAGAGGACCGATGTGATCTAACGATGAGGCCATGGCCATGAGCCCATAGCGCGAGACCGCCCCATATGTAGGCTTCAATCCGACGATACCGCAGAAGCTAGCCGGCTGACGGATAGAACCGCCTGTATCAGAGCCAAGCGCGAACAAAGATCCGTTCATGGCCACTGATGCCGCCGAACCGCCTGAAGAACCTCCAGGCACACGCTCGAGATCGTGCGGATTTCGCGTCACACCGTAAGCGGAATTCTCCGTCGACGCGCCCATGGCGAACTCGTCCATATTGGTGCGTCCAAGGAAGATCGCTCCCTCTTTGCCGAGCTTGGAAATGACTGTGGCGTTATAGGTGGCATGATAATCCTCCAAGATCTTCGATGCGGAGCTGGCGATCTTCCCTTTGATGAGGATGTTGTCTTTGATGGCGCAAGGGATGCCCAAAAGTTCGAAATTCTGATTTGGCATTTCGGATTTGTCTCGGATTTCTGATTTAGAGTTTCGGATTTTATCCAATTTGATGTCCGCCTTCTTGGCCGCCTCCAGTGCGTCATCAAACACTTCCAAGTAAGCATTGATGTCCTTGTTCTTCTTGGCTATGACGTCTAAATAGCCTCTCGTCAATTCGACGGATGTAAAGTCACCGTCTTTTAAGTGGTCGTGAGCGGTCTTTATGGTTAGTTTATTTAAATCTATCTTCATGTGCGCTTATTCGTAAATCGTAAATCTTGCCTCAATCCTGCGCGATGATCTTCTTCACGGCGATAAAGTCGCCTTCTCTGTCAGGCGCTTCGTTCAGCAATCGCTCACGGTCTTCACTTGAAATCGACGCTACCACGTCGGGCCGCATGACGTTCTTGACGGCACCGACACGTCCCTCCGCATCCATTTTCACCGGGACTTTCTTTAACTGGTCGATATACGCCAGAATGGAATCGAACTCCTTGATGAGCGACTTCTTGTCGTCCTCGGTGAGCTTTATGCGGCTCAAAGTAGCCAGATGATCGAGTTCTTTGGGGGTTATCATAGAAAGAGTGTAGCAATCATTGGGCGCACGGTAAAGCTAAGAGTTTTCTCCGGCTAGGTCTGACCTAGCCATTAACCATTCCTAGGAATTCTGCCTCCGAAATGATCTTCACCCCAAATTCCCGGGCTTTGTCGAGTTTCGACCCGGCCTCCTCGCCTGCGACTACGAATGAGGTCTTTTTTGAAACTGAACTAGAAACATCGCCGCCATTTTGCCTGACCATAGCCTGCGCCGATTCACGCTCCAAGGTCGGCAATGAACCGGTGAAGACGAACGACTTGCCTTCTAAGCGCCCTGCGCCGACATTAGAGCCAGCACCAACCGCTTGCACGTCTTCGATCCTCACATGCTTCAATAGATTCTTGACCAATTTTAGATTATCACCATTCTTGAACCACGTGGAGATCGATTCGGCCACTTTGGGTCCGACGCCATCGATCGCCTGGAAATCTTCCATAGAAGCCCGCATTATCGTCTCCATAGCATTAAAATACTTGCCAATATCATAAGCCGTCTCTTCGCCAACTTGAGGGATGGATAATGACGCCAGTAAACGTGGTAAGGTGATCTTTCTCGATCTTTGGATCGCTTCAATGAGATTATCGGCCGACTTCTCGGCGAAACGCTCTAGATTCATGATGTCGCCTTTCTTCAGAGTGAATATGTCGTCAAAGGTCGAGATGAGCCCGGCTTCTATGAGCTGATTCAAGATCTGCGGACCGAGGCCGTCGATATCGAAGCATTTCTTGGACGTGAAATAATGGAACTTGCGCTTTTGCTGCTCGAATGAATCCTTGTTGGCACAGCGCCATGCCGCTTCGCCCGGCACTCTTTCAACGCGACTGTCTCCGCCGCAGGCCGAAATATGCGTCGGCCACTTGAAAGCCTTTGAATTTTTGCTCCTCAATTCTCCGACCACGCTGACGATATCGGGAATGACGTCGCCGGCTTTCTGCAGGATGACCGTATCGCCAATACGCACATCGAGGCGTTTGATCTCGTCTTCATTGTGAAGTGTGGCACGCGAAACTGTCGAACCGGCCACCAAGACCGGCCTCAAAACTGCTACGGGCGTGATGACTCCGGTACGCCCGATTTGGAAGACGATGTCTTCAAGGACAGTCGTCACCTGTTCCGCCGGAAATTTATAGGCCACTCCCCAGCGCGGCGATTTGCCGGTGTAGCCGAGCGCCTCCTGGATCTTCCGGGAATCAACTTTGATTACGATGCCATCGAGCCCATAAGCCAGATCGTGCCGCTTCTTGGTCCATTCTTCGTAGAACTTCTGCACGCCGATCACCGAATCAAATACCTTGAAGTGCGGATTGGTCTTGAATCCCAGCTTGGCCAGCAATTCGAGCTCGGCTGATTGGCTGACAGGAAAGGCAGTTTCGCGTCCTTTGAACGTCACCAACTGCGCCCTTTTGGCTCCGGACGTTTCGTCTTCGTGCTTCGCAGTCGCCGAAAGTCCTTTGCCAAGCGGGCGCACATCTGCATACATTTCTATCTGATCAATATCATAAATAAATGAATCCAGCTTGCGCGCCGCCGTGATCTTCGGATCCAATTGACGTAGCGAACCGGCCGCCAAGTTCCGAGTATTGGCGTAGAGCGGCTCGCCTGCCTTTGCCCGCTCTTCATTGATGCGCTTCAATTCCTTGGTCGCCATCCAGATCTCGCCCACAACGATTAGTGATTCAGGAGCTTGAAGCTTCAATGGAATTGATTCGATCGTCTTCACATTTCGCGTCACATCCTCCCCGACGACCCCGTCACCACGCGTGGCCGCTTGGACCAAGACCCCATTCTGGTAAGTCAGAACGATCTTAAGCCCATCGAACTTCAATTCACAACAATACGTGAGCTTCTCATCGCCGATGCCGGCCTTGCGCATGAAATTGCGCACTTTCTCCTCCCATTTCTCCAATTCATTGAAATCAAAGACGTCGTCGAAAGACCACTGCGGCACGGCATGCTTGACCTTTGTGAACTCTTTCCGCGGCTCTCCGCCGACACGCTCTGTCGGACTATCAGCCGACTTCAATTCTGGGTATTCGGCCTCGATGGCTTCCAATTCCCTGACCAGCGAATCATAAGCCTCATCCGAGATCTCCGGCTTGTCGAGCGTATGATACAAACGCCTATGCCGCTCAAGGCTTTTCTTGAGCTTTTCCAAGCGTTCTCTGACCTCTTTTGGTGCACGGGAATCCATGCGCTAAGTATATAGCATGAGGTATAAAGTATGAAGTATGGCCAGATTATGTAGAAACTATAATCAGTTGTGTTCAACAACTCGAATAGCGCGTTCCTCGTCTCGTGGACCTGGTAAAGGACCACCGCTATTACATCCGACATTGTACCCACGTGAATCTATGACTGTCATACGACCGCTTGAATCTTTACCATCAGTAATAGTCAAAACTACACACGTAGAAGTAAATGAAAACATCATTTGTTGAGTTTGGATTAGATTCGTGGCAATAAAATTCGTGTTAGGCGGAGCAGATGATACTAAAATCGAAGAATATATCGGGGTTACTGGTGTCGCGCTACCGCACGTAATGGAAGTAAATGAATGAGTTGTATCACCTGGGGTTATTGGCACTAGATTATTATTAGCATTCGCCTCCATGGCACACTCGATGCCACTATCGGCCGCGTAAAACGCTACTGTCGAATCGCGCGACGCTGAAGCTAGGAGAAATTGCTTGCGGCTGATTGTCAAAATGAATGCGGCCACCGACAAGACAACCGTCGAGACAATGATGGCGAAGAGAAGCGTGTATCCTTTTGAATTTGCTTTTCTCCTCATATTATTGTCGCGGATAATTAGTCAGTAATTCCTGCAATTGCACCTGGTTGCTGACCGATCCGGTATTCCAAGAAACCACTACGGTTGCTAAATATTGATTTACGTCACTACCTGTCTGAGTCAGATAAAAATATCTGGTAAAAGGTGTGGTACTTACATCCCCCGCACCACTAGTGTAGCTAGTACCATAAGTGTAACCAAGGTTCATATCACTCTGTGTCAACTGACAATTATTATTGTTGTCGCAGTGGCCGACAGTCAAAGCGTCGCCGTTAAAAGCCAAATTCGAGCTCACGCCTAGGCTTATTCCACAAGCGCCTACAGCTGAAATAGGTACTGTTGCAGTCACACAGCCGCTAGTTTGATCACCACTTATATATGACGCTTCAAAAGATGACCATGCTATCGTATAGAGCTGGTTGCTTCCGACGAACGTCAGAGTCATCGTTAAGTTATCCTTGAAATTATTAAGCTCCTCAAGTCCCTCCTGTGCCAGATTGTTGGCGATGGCCACGTTGCGCGCGTCCAAAGCGGCGGTATATGCTTTGTTGGCTACTGTTAATGGTCCGGCAATGGCGATCATCAGAATGGTAATAGCCACTAATGTCTCAACTATCGTGAATCCTTTTTGAAATCTTGTATTCATGAAATAAAATTAATCAGAAATGCGCTGGGAAATGCTCGTCTGAACGTCAAAATAATTCTGATCCTGTACGCGCACACCGGCATATCCTTTAAGGCGAATAAAGATCCACGAATAACTTCCCGGACCTCCGAACGCCCCTAATTCATAGCCATTCAAGGTCATATTCGTATCATCTAGGATAGACGAGAAGTCCCCTGGATAAGCTAAATTTTGGTTGCAAGCCGTCTGCTGAGCTTTTTGAAGTTGCCAAACATTAGCACTGATTGGTTTGAAGGCATACGCATATACCAATCTGTAAGGAGTTCCGGAGCAATTAACGACATTGGCTGACTGGAACGCTATGATGCGTGCATTGACTTGCGACGGTGTTGAAGTTATTAGACAGGGTGAACCGCCAGCGCTACTTGTTAGATTATTATTCAACGCAGATGAACCATTTTGTGACCAAGAATTGGTGTCACCACAATTAAAATTCGACCCGACGCGCATTTCCCTAGACATTGATTCCAGTGCAAATGACATGTTGGTCATAGATGACTGCAAGGTCTGCGCTCGCCTGTTCAATCCGGTGATTCGCACCAAGGCCCCAACAGCAAATACGGCTACGACAGTGAAGATAGCCAGCGAAACCAGCATTTCTAGAAGAGTGAAACCGTTTTGTTTGTTCTGAATGCGCATAAAAATAATTATTGGACGCTGATCTGGCCGTTTTGACGAATAACTATAGTGTGGCTATTTGAACCATCACCTGAAGTTACCACTATTTGAGCAGAGCTAATTCCTGTCGACCAAGCTCCATTTCCATTGGACGTACTATAAGAAATAATAGCGCTCGGGTCAGGTCTCAAAAACATAATGCTCATTTGGAAATTTTGGGACGAACCACTACAAATATTTCCCGCGCAAAGACTTTTAATTGTTGCGCCTTGCTTCAAGTTATAAGTGTTTATAGTACTATCAGATAGCGGACTATAAGTATTGCCACCATACATGCCGCTATTTGCAACAAACTTAAACAACGACGTCGTTGATTTGTTAAAATAAACTCCATAAGCAGAACTAAAATTCGGACTACTAGCATTATTCGTCATCACGCTCATTCCATACGTCTGTGCTTGGCGGATAGTCAAGGCAATGTCATAAGCGGTGTTGGTCAGCAAAGTACCGGAATTGAAGGAACTGTAACGAGCCAGGATGAGCGCGGTCATGAAGGCGAAGATGCCGACGGTGACCATGAGCTCGATCAGAGTGAACCCGCTGACAAATTTATGAGAGAGCTTGGATTTCATTTGCTTAATTATAGCGTCTCGCGAGAATCTCGTATATAGCCCAAATACCTCAAAGAAACGAGTTCCAAACTACCTTCAGCATGCCGACATCGATGACTTGGATGCCGAAGAGGAGGACCAGATACATCCCCAAGATGAGATACGGCCCGAATGGTATCTCCGTCCGCGGCTTGAATCGACGATAAGTCGCGAAAAGCCAGACAACGCTCACGACCGCGGCGATCCAAAAGGCCAGAACTATGGCATTTATTCCAGCCGAGATACCCAGGAACCAGCCGATGCCTAGGACCAGTTTGGCATCGCCCAAGCCCATCCAAGTGCCTTTGGAGATGAGCCAGATCAGAGCGAACGGCAGTGCCAAGGCCGGTCCGGCTACGAATGCTGCGATGCTTGGCACGTGACTCCATGAAGTCCCGCCAACGCAGAGATTGACAAGTGATAGCAACGCGAACGAATAGACGAATGAATCCGGTATGATCTTGTGCTTGATGTCATAAACGGAGATGACTATCAGAAGGCAGGTGGCGATGATATAGATCGCCGTCGTCACTGCCGAGAAAAACGTGAGTGGCGGGAAGGTCAAGAAGATCATGACGAAGACCACCCCGGCGCCGAATTCAACTAGCGGGTATTGCCAGGAGATCTTGCTCTTGCACTTCTTACAGCTTCCCTTCTGGTAAGCGAAGCTCAACAAGGGGATCAGTTCCTTCCAAGTCAATTGATTGCCGCAGGACATGCATTTCGATCGGCCATTCACGCCGACACCGGTATTGAATCGCAATGACACCACATTGAGAAAACTGCCGACGATAGTGCCGAAGACGAACGAGAGTATGAGTGAGAACGTATCCATCGGGCTTTAGAGGTGGCGTGAATTATTTTGGACCGACGCAGTAGTGATATGATTTATCGTTATTCTTTACGGTAGCTGTACAATCGGCTGTTGTGGCCCATGATGGTTTTGTTGAATTGGTTAAGCTGTCTTTAAGGACATCGCTAGAGTTCTCAAGAAATGCAACCAGTACGTAATCTGAAACAGCTGAAACATAGTAGCCGTAAGTCGTTTGGACCACACTACCCCCAGTCGGTTGCGAAGGAATCGCCGAAATAAAATCGCTCAAATGGACAGTTGCTCCATTACTTGCAATGCAGTTCGTTCCAGTAGTCAATGTAGATGGATATGCCTGACACCTATCAAAATACTGTTCCAAAGCCAGCTGTATCTGCGAGATATCCGATATGCGCTTGCCGTCGCGCGATTTGGATTTAGCACCAGAGAGGGATGCCAGGACGACACCGGTCAAAATGGCGATGATGGCGATGACCACTAGCATTTCGATAAGCGTAAAACCCCTAAATAGATTGTGTTTTTTCATGGTGTAATTGTAGCACAGAAATCTGACGGACTATCCACATATACCCTTCTTGGAATACTTGTGGAAAAACCTATAGATACTTGATAGATGACGGAAAAGATGCAAATTCATCCCTTTGGAACTGTTTCGCGCGTAATCATGGTAAACAACCGCGTCTGGCCAATAATAAACTGAAAATCCCTTCATTTTGGCTCGGTAGCAAAGATCCGCTTCCTCATAATAGATAAAATACTTATCATCAAATAATCCGATTTGATCAAAAATACTTCTTCGAAC
>PMZP01000040.1 GCA_003170325.1 Candidatus Tayloriibacteriota bacterium | reverse complement strand
ACGACCCGGGGAGGGTCTGGGTAAGTTTTGCTAACGGCATGCCCTATAGAAGGTCATCAGCGTGGCACGCCGACGCGCTTTGTAGTCGTACGTGGTCGGCGGCCGTGGCCGGATAGGCTCCGAGCTGGCTGTCGTGTTTCCATTTGCCTTGGCAGCCGTGGCCAACACGTGACCAGTTTGGATTTTGGGCGGAGACGATTCCAGGACGATTCGATCCTCTTCAAAGGGGGTGCGGAGGTCGATCTTGGTTTCCGTCACACGGGAAAAGCCCAGGCGGCCTAGTAGGAAGTTAAGTACACAATTCATAATTTAAAGGAGCTGATTTTTCCTCTGTCTATGGCCACGATCTGCGTTGTGCCGATCTTGGTCATAGTGGAGGTGGGCAGGATTCGCAATTTCCTGCCCGAGGTTGAAGTGGGGTCGCGCTAGCGGGGTGCGAGCGTTCAATTTCCACGCGCGACTGTGTAGATCATAATGCCGAAGCACGAGATGAACAAGCCGACGCAGAGGACTGACGCAACGATAATTGCTGCCCATTGTTTCCTTGTCATACATTTTCCTTTCAGACGTTTCCTTGTGGCTGCCATTCATTGGCAGGGCTTGTTTTAGTTAGCCGAACCCACGTTAAATCTGCGTGTATTATAGCACGTCTGCCACTTAAAAGTCAAGCAAAATAGCAAAAAAGGCCTTAGGATAAGGCTAATTACTTTTGAGGCGTCTTATTTTACATCCCGTGCAGAAAGTCGCTTGGCTTCATTCATGAAAAAAGATTGCCAGGCTTTCTCATCGAGCATTTTGAGTATTGTCGGGTAGTCCTTCAATTCCTGGCACTTTACGAATTGAGCCGCGAGTTGCAGTGGGTCGATGAATGTGTCAAATTTTATCTGCGCTTTCTCGGCGAGATCATCAATTGTGAAGTCAGGCTTTTCCTGAAGGATACAGTAAAGATCAATGAAATCGCGAGAACGAGGCTTTTGGTATATGGTAAAGATTTTGTTAACGGCAATGTCGAGCAAGCTGTCGACTGATAACTTGCCAAACTTCTGCTTGATGTCGATTCTGGTGAAAGGGAAGTAGGTGAATTCAGTCTTAATAGAATCATCTTTCAATGTCAGGAAAAATAAGTTTCGATTGAAGCTTTGTTCGTAAGAAACCTTTTTAATACCTGCGGCCTTTTGGATCTTTTTTAGCAGGGCGGAAATCGCCTGGGGCTCGAATTCATTCTCTGAAAAGAAATCCAAATCCTCCGACAAGCGATGATGCAGATAGAATTCGGCTAGCGCCGTGCCGCCGGTAAGATAAAAGTTATCGGTTATGGTGTTTTCTTTGGCAAGAAGCGAGAGCAAGTCGATTTGGTTCTTGGAAAGGATTGATGACATGTTTATTTAAGGGAAGAGCGCCAGATCCAGAGCCTTCCGTTTCCAAGGGTCGATATCAAGGCGATCCCAGAATTTGAGCAGGTCAATCTTGCTCATTATCCGCTCGCCGATACCCCAATTGATGCGCTGTTCAAGCTTCCAGATGGCATAAGCCTCCGGATTCTTGGCGAGCTCTTTTTCATCTACTGACCAGTGCTTATTCATGGCCATATTGTACCATTTTTGGCCGGTTTTTACTACCTCGCGAATTCCATCGTTCTGGTCTCGCGGATGACAGTGACTTTTATCTCACCGGGATATTTGAGGTCCTTCTCGATCTTGATCGCGATGTTGCGTGCCAATTCCTTGGCGGCGACGTCGTTGATCTCCTCGGGTTTGACGAAGACGCGGATCTCGCGGCCAGCCTGCAGGGCATAGGACTTCTCGATACCGGGGAAGGAGTTGGCGGTGGCTTCGAGGTCACCCAGGCGCTTCAAGTAATTCTCGATGTTGTCGCGGCGGGCACCGGGACGAGCGCCGGAGATGGCATCAGCGGTCTGGACGATGCGGGATTCAACTGTCTCGTACGGATACTCTTCATGGTGAGATTGCATAGCCTTCACTATATCTTCGGAGGCACCGAACTTTTGCAGGATGCGGCGGCCGATCTCGACGTGAGTGCCAGCTACTTCATGGTCAAGGGCTTTGCCCAGGTCATGGAGAAGGGCACCGGCTTTGGCGACTTGGACGTTGGCGCCCAATTCCTCGGCGATCATGCCAGCGATGTGGGCCATTTCAATTGAGTGCTGAAGGACATTCTGGCCATAGCTAGTGCGGAAATGCAGACGGCCTAGGATAAGGAGGATGCGCGGATCGAGGCCGATGATGCCGCATTCATAAGCTGCGGCTTCGCCTTTTTCTTTGATGGTCTTGTTGATGTCTTGTTTGGCTTTCTCTACGATCTGTTCGATCTTGGCCGGCTGGATGCGGCCGTCTTTGATGAGTTCAAGCAAGGCCAGGCGAGCAACGTGCCTGCGGACTGGGTCGAATGAGGAAATGGTGATGGCGCCAGGCGTATCATCAACCATCACTTCAACTCCGGTGATGCGCTCGAAGGCTTTGATGTTGCGGCCTTCCTTGCCAATGATCTTGCCTTTGACGTCATCGCTGGGGATCTCCACGATAGTAGACATGACGTCTTGGGAGACGGATGAAGACAGGCGTTGGATGGACATAGCCAGAATATCCTGGGCCTTGCGCTGGAGCATCTCTTCGCCGTGATTTTCCAGCTTGTTCATGAGTACCAAGAAATCCTCCTCGCTTTGCTTCTCGATGAGCTTGATGAGTTGCTGTTTGGCTTCCTCGGCCGAAAGCTTGGATATCTTCTCCAGCTCTTTCTTGCGGTCTTCTTCGAGCTTGTCGGCCTTTTCGCGGATGGCTTTTATCTCGACGACGCGCGTCTTGATGAGTTCGACTTCTTTGTCGAGGTCAGACTGGCGTTTGTCGATGAGATCTTCGCGTTTGACTAAGCGGTCTTCGGTCTGTCTATTTTTCTCTTCTTTTTCCCGGATCTCCTTTCTGGCCTGCTCGGCTATCTGGCCGGTCTTGGCTTCGGCATCGGCGGTGATCTTCTTGGCCTCTTCTTTGGCGGCCAGAAGCATCTCCTTGATCTCGAGTTCCATGGAGCCCTTCTTGCCAAGGGAGATGATGAGCCGGAGGTAATAACCGACGGCGACGCCGACAACGCCGGCTATGGCTAGGAATAGTGCGACTAATTTTAACGACATATGCGGATGGACCCGCCTTTCCGACTATGGAGATATGAACGTATGAGACTGGCTCTTTAAGCTAACTGGCTCTTTTCGGCCGTGAATGGCGAGCGGGCTGATTTTATAAAGATGTATCATAGGTAAGCTATCGCGTTTGATCAGAAAAACGGAATCGAAATTAAATGGTTAACATAGGCATCATACAATATATGTATGGTAAGACGCAAGTTTTTGAGGTTGCATTAAAACGACATCCAATGTATATTTTGTCCATGCTTATACCAACCGTTATAGAAAAGTCTTCATTCGGCGAACGTGCATACGACATCTATTCAAGGCTCCTAAAAGAGAATCTGATATTCCTGGGCGGACCGATAGATGATCACGTGGCCAACTTGATCATTGCCCAACTTCTATTTTTGCAGTCGGAGGATTCGAAGAAGGAAATTTCGCTCTACATCAATTCACCGGGCGGTTCAGTAACGGCGACGATGGCTATCATCGATACGATGCAACATATCAAAAATGAGATCTCAACGGTTTGTGTGGGCATCGCCGCTTCAGGAGCGGCACTGATCTTGTCTGCAGGAACGAAAGGTAAGCGCCGGGCTTTGCCGAATGCCGAGGTGATGATCCATCAGCCATTGGGAGGCGCCGAAGGCCAAGCGTCCGACATCGAGATCAGCGCGAAGCATATATTGAAGACGCGCATGGTCCTAAATAAATTGCTGGCCAAGAATACCGGTCAACCGCTTTCGCGCATAGAAAAGGATGTGGATCGCGACTTCTTCATGGATGCGGACGAGGCAAAGAAATATGGCATCATAGATGAGGTGGTGATCGGGAAAAAGATGTAGGAAATCAATGATTGTAAATTGGAGATTGAATATTCAGCAGATATATTATGCGACTTCATCGGTTCTACGTTGACCAAGAAATAGGGAATCGGACGGAACTCACTATCCACTCGGCGGAACTTGTCCATCAGGTCCGCCGCGTGTTCCGTTTGAAGAAGGGGGATTCTATCATCGTTTTCAATGGAACAGGTTTTGACTACCAGTGCAAGATTGACAGCTTCGGTGAAGAGAATAAGATTAATGGCGATAGCGTCATCCGTCTCCTGGTCTCGAGTTCCAGTCGCAGCAGATTTTCTCCGAAGCGTGCGCTGTTTTTATGTACAGCAGTCGTCAAGAAAGATACGTTCGAATGGATAACGGAGAAGGCAACCGAACTGGGGGTGACAGGTATCATTCCGATAGCCGCAGAGCGAAGCGAGAAGAAGTCTCTGAATGAGGAGCGGCTCCGGAAGATCGCCATCGAGGCCAGCGAACAATCGGGACGTGGGGCTACTCCTATGGTCTATGCGATCATGGGATTGGGGGAGGCGGCCGCGTTCCTAAAAAAAGAGAATCCGGAAATTCAAATAGTGGCATTTCATACAGAAGGAGAACTTCTGGCTAGGTCAGACCTCGCCGGATTTGCAGCCGAAAAGATACCGTTGGCGGTTTTCATAGGACCGGAAGGAGGCTGGTCTCTGGCAGAAATCGATATGTTTCACAAGCTCGATATTCCTGTTCGATGCCTTGGGCCGCAGGTCCTGCGCACTGAAACAGCCGTTATTGCCGCCCTTTCGCAGATGGTGTTCGATATAAATTGATTTTCACTAGTTATTAGAATCGATGTGTTTCACAGCCTATTTCTCCAACCACTGGAACACCTTCTCGTTGGTGAGTACAGTCTCGGCATAAACAGCTGCGTGTTCTCGGTCGGCGTCCTTGTAGTGCTCGACGATGTGGGCGACTTCAGCATCGATCTCTTTCTGGTCAGGTTTGATATTCTCGGCGACAGCGATCGCATTCAGGATCATTTGTAGTTTGGCTTTCTTCTCGGCATGAGGGCGCCATTCTTTGCGGACGTCTTCGAGCGATTTCTTGGCATGCTTCAAGTAATCTTCCATCTTCACGCCCATGCGCTCGATATCCTGTTCGAATTGGACTTGGCTCCGGTTGAGCTCGGTTTCGACCATGATGTCAGGCAATTCGATCTTGGTAGCATCGGTGATGGCGTCGGCGATACGTAGTCGCGATTTTTCTTTGGCCTCATCTTTCTTATTCTCGCCGATCATGACACGGACCTTCTTCTTGAAGTCTTCAATGTCTTTGAAGTCGCCTCCAAGCTTACGGACGAACTCGTCATTGAATTCCGGCAGGGAATCCATGATGGCTTTCTCATGTTCTTCGGCTGCGCCTCCTCCGGCACGATCTTCTGATCGCATCTTTGCGTGGTCGTGGCCTTCGTGAGAAGCGTGCGATTTGCGCAAACGAAGAATAGCTTCGTCTACGTCCTTGTCAGTGACTTCTAATTCTTTCGGCGTTGATGTCTTTACTGCTTGGGTCGCCAACGATCTGTAATCGGGAAGCTTCACGTCTGGAATGATGGATGTTATGGCTTTGAATTCCAGAGGATTGCCGCGCGCCAGCTTGGTGATAGTGACCTGGGGTTTTCCGATGGCATCTATTTTGTTGTCTATGAGGATATCAACGTATGCACTAGATAATGCCATCTCGGCCATCTCCTCGTTCACTGCTGACTCGCCGACTTTGGCGATGAGTACGTTCTCCGGAACCATTCCTTTGCGGAAGCCGTCGATCGTTACCGAATCATTCAGGCTCTTGACCGCTTCTTTGCGAAATTTTTCCCAAGTCCCTGAAGGGATCGAGCCGGTTATTTCCACGCGAGATTTGTCTAGTTTGTTAATGGTAGCCGAGCCATACGACTTGTTGGCCGGATCGACCGGCGAAGGGTTGTTTGTTTCAGTCATGAATGGCAGTCTACAGAACAGTTATTAACTTGGCAAGTTAAAAGCCGCAAATGGATGATGCAGGTGCGGCTTTATAACGCCTAATTTCGGATTTTTAGAAATTCTGCTGGTCCAACCCATTTGTCGAAGCATTCAAATCTGATTGAAGCGAGGCTGGGTCGTTGGCACTGTTGGTTACAGGCTTCACGGACGTCTGGTCTGTGGCGGTAGTGGTTCCGACGTTGTCCATGGGAACCGGCGGCGTATTGATCCGCGAAGCAAAGAAATAGAGAGCGGCGATGATGAGTATGAGGATAACAACCAAGGTGGCCACGATAGGTCCGACTTTCTTAGGACCATTTGCAGTCACTGGCAAGTTCGGAGGCACGGGGGGCATGGACGTCGGCCTTGCCACGGGACTCAGATCGATCGGATTGGTATCGGGGCGGCTGAAGTCGATGTGATTCGGCTTCGAGACAGGAGTTGGGGCAGACGGCATATTCGGGGTCGAACTTGGTTGATTTGGGTCCATGCTATTTGGTTAATGAAATAATTGATAATGATCTAAGGGGTCGTCGTGGCGGTGCTCGTGGCGATAATGTTCCCGCCTTTGTCGACTTTGAATCCCATGGAATGAGCGATGGCGACGACGACGGCATTCAGAGCCTTCTTGGCGTTGTTGACGGCCTGAATGGCTGATGCGCCCATCTGCCTAGGCTTGCCCAGGTCTATGTTGCCGGTGGTCGTTGCAGTGCTTGTCGCAACGGTGGACGAGGCAGTCAGAGGGGTGGTCGTCGAGGTTTGCGGAATGAGCGCGCTCAAGGCGCTCACGGCTGTCCTGGCGGCGGCGAGCTTCAGATCGGCGGCTGCCAGAAGCTTTGTTGCGGCAGCGATGTCGTGCCCAGCGGTTTTTTCCTGCTGAATCCGACCGGCAACACGGTCGCGGATTTGGGCTAGGTTTGCCAAGGCTTGATCGAGCTCGGTGATCAGGCGGTTCTTTTGATGGTCGAAGATGTCTTTGCGAACCCGGAGCATATTCTTCGTCACTGATCCGTCTGTATCGGGATTGAGTCTGCCCATAGTCGTAGAAGCGAAATGACCGTCTTCTGGTCTGACATTGGTATTCCTTATATCCTGGTTGTTCTTGACGTTGGCGTTCTGGGCTTTTATGTCGGCCTGGATACGGTTGCGAATCGAGTTTACGACTGAACCGGCACCAGGTGTGTCTAGCCCATTGTCTATAGAGGCACCGACGCCTGTAGCACCCTCGGTTTCCAGGAGCGTCTGGGCACGAATGAAAGCGGGAATGGTTAGCGTCGCGGCCAGAGCCAGCGTCGCCATTCCCCAAAGGTAGTAGGTTTTTTTCATTAATGGGCTATGTTGTTTATTCGATGTAAGCACGGTGAACATTTAAGTTCGCGACCAAATCATTCTAACACATACGCTGTCGTAACAATGTCAACCGGTTCTGCCTACTTGAGGAGAAATGCGACTATGAGCAGAGCCACGATATTCAGGATCTTGATCATGGGGTTGATGGCTGGACCGGCAGTGTCTTTGTAAGGATCGCCGACGGTGTCGCCGGTAACTGCCGCTTTGTGGGCATCGGAGCCTTTGCCGCCATGAGCGCCTCCCTCTATATGCTTCTTGGCATTATCCCAAGCGCCGCCACCGGAAGTCATGGAGATGGCTACGAATAAGCCAGTAACTATTGATCCAACAAGCAAGCCTCCTAATGCAACCGGACCAAGTACGAAACCAACAATGATCGGCGCCAGTACCGGAATCAAAGCCGGCACGATCATTTCTTTGATGGCTGCCGAAGTGACGATATCCACGCAACGGGCGTAGTCGGGTTTGGTGGTGCCTTGCATGATCCCTTTAATTTCTCTGAATTGGCGGCGGACTTCCTCGACGACCTTACCGGCGGCTTTACCGACGGCTTCCATGGATAGAGCGGCGAAGTAGTAGGGAAGTAATCCTCCAATGAAGAGACCGACGATGACTTTGGGGTCGCTCAAGCTGAATGTGAAGAGACCGTGAGTGGCTTCGGTGTATGAGGCGAAGAGCACGAGCGCGGCCAGACCGGCCGAACCTATGGCGTAACCCTTGGTGACAGCCTTGGTGGTGTTGCCGACGGCGTCCAGAGGATCGGTGACATCACGGACTTCTTGAGGCAATTTGGCCATTTCGGCGATACCGCCGGCATTGTCGGTGATCGGGCCGTAGCTGTCGATCGCGACCACGATCCCGGCGGTCATGGAAAGCATGGCCACCGCCGAAAGCGCGATAGCAAACAGACCGGCAATAACAGGATTGGAAAAGTTATGCGCAGAAGCGCTTTGGATTCCAATGAAATAAGCGCCGCCGATTGCCGCGCAGATGGTGAGGACCGGCAATGCAGTCGATTTCATGCTGACCGCAAGACCTGCTATGATATTGGTCGCGTGGCCGGTCTGCGAGGCCGCAGCAATGTGCTTGACCGGGTTGAAACTTGTCGAGGTAAAATATTCGGTAATGACAACGATAAGACCGGTAAGCGCAAGCCCGATTATCGCCATGCCAAACACGCTCTCGGCCGAAAAGATCGCCTCCCCGCCGGGAAGTTTGCCGAGGAATATTTTTGACGCGAAATAAAACGCAATTGCGGCAAGACCGCCCGAAACGGCGAGTCCTTTGTAAAGGGCCCCCATGATATACTGCTTTTTCCCCATCTTGACAAAGTAGGTCCCGATAATGGAGGCAACAATGGAAATTCCACCGATAAGAAGAGGAAATTCAACCCAATGACTTTGGGCGTTGAAAACGGTTTTTGCCAGAAGCATTGCCGCAACAATGGTCACGGTATATGTTTCATAAAGGTCTGCCGCCATTCCGGCGCAATCGCCGAC
>PMZP01000029.1 GCA_003170325.1 Candidatus Tayloriibacteriota bacterium | reverse complement strand
GTCTTATACGACTGTCAAGATATTCTCTTTGGGCACTTCGACTACTTTGCCCGAACGATAGTGAACATTACGTTTGCGCTTGCGACGGATCTTCTTGACCACATGCAAGGGATAAAATTCGTAATAATGTTTGTCGTCGAACCAGGCGCATTTGAATTCGAATAGCCGCAATCCTGTCAATCGCGACATGGCCAGAGCGTACCAGGTCAACTGTTCGATGGGCTTCTCCTTGTCGGCATTTGGCTTGTAATCCAACAAATGGATCTGGCCGTTCCTGATCTGGATGAAATCGATGTGGCCAGTCAATATTTTGGGTATCGGCTTCAGTTCCTTACTGCCTTTGACGGCGATCTTGCCATTGTCGGTTATTTTGAAATCCAAAACATTCTCCATGTGTTCGATATCTTCCTTGCGGATATAGACGGGTACTTCGGTCGCCACGGTGACCGAGTCATTGGCCAGCATGAATCTCTGCAGTGCTTCATGGCGTTGTTTGTTATCGCTGACCGTTTGCAAAACGAATTGAGCCAGCCGATTGGCATAATTGGACTTGGCGGTGACGATCATCTCGGCCTTGTCGAACTTACTGCGGATCTCCGACATTCGGTCTCCTTCTTGGAAATACTGATGCGGCGTTTCCGAAGAGACGCTGTCCAGGAAGTCCTTGAGAGCCGTGAAGCGGCGATTTGGAAACTCTTGGATCATGAGAGCGGTCTTGGCTAGGTGGTAGCGGAACCGATATAGCTGCCGATGGGCCAAGGTGACCACTTCCACCGTGTCTCTGGGGGCGAACATCTTGATAGCATAAGGCCGCAAGCGCTCATACCTGCACAAAGGCTTGTACTGGCTTATCCACTCGGAGAGAGTTGATGGCTCGGGATTGACGCCGAACTTCTTTTTAAGCAGTGAGCAGGTTTCTTCCAAAGTAAAGCCGAGGTTGTAATAACTCATGCCTTCAACGACGATATTTAAAGGAAAATGCTTACCCTTGACGTCTTGGGCGGTAAATGTCCGGCCGCACTCGACATTTTTACATAGATACAACTGGACCACTTGATATTTATTTTTCCTGGTGCCGCGCAAGACGAAATCCTTGCTACTGCAATACGGACAAGCGTCGGCTAGCTTTGACTCGCCGATCTGCGCGCTATCCGACGAAATCTCGGTACTTGTCTCTGGCGGTATTTCCTCTTTAACTTTTTTGATTATTTTCGTCATTTTGTTTCAATTTTTCCATCTCACGGGCTCATTGGGTCAAAATCTCACGACTTCCGAAGGATTTGCGCTCGCCACGGCCATTCGTGAGTTAAATATTTTCATTCTCTTGACTCTAAAAATGAATCTGGTATCATGAAAGTCACAGATGACATTCGTCGTCTGATTATGGCCAATGGCCCGGCCCCCGTGAATGTGAATTCGGGGGCGAATTCGTGCCAAAAATATAATCTCTAATGGCAGTTTTCAGATAGAAAAATAGGTGCTCATCTAATGTTTCTAGGCGTTCGATCAATCGTCTTGAATCAATCAGCTTTACCTGCGAAAGGTTTGCCGATGCATCTCGGTCATATATCTTACCTAGATAGACGTGATGGGAATCATCTTTTCTATGCCCGGTCAGACAGACGATCAGCAACGAATCTCGACTGAAACCTTTTACAACAACGACTGGTCTGTCGAAATTTGATCCTTTACCATCCATCTCGACCCCGACATTCACGCCAATGGAGCACCACCACACCTCCCCTTCACGGTAGAAATGCGGCTCGATATCGTTTATATGTTTTTTCCTCTCATTCCACGCGTCAAAGTCTTTCTGCATCAGAATCGATTGTTCTGATAGCTTTACGAATCCGGATAGTCGGCATCTTCCCAATGCCGGTGCTAAGTATAATCCTCTGCACGTGCAAAGACAATTATCGGAGGAGATTTCGCGGAAGCTTTCGCGGCTGATCGGAGCTTCCGGCAACCGGAAATTTTTATTTACACAAATTGATTTGCATGGCAACATCAACGACTCTACAGAGCCATATTTTCTCTTCATTATACAACAAATTAGAACATTCCTGTCAATGAAAAATTCTACGGGAAATCGTTCCCCTAGGTAAGAGGGCTCGATCGTGTCAGGAGACCTGATCAGGCAATTGGCGAATCGACCAGTTAACTTATTTGTAGTCATGTGATTTTATGGTGTTGAAGTCGAAGGTGTCGTCGCGGGCGCGGAACTCGAATCACTGGAGGCTGGCGCACCGGTATCGGTTGGTCCTGAAATCGTAGTTGTTGTATTCGTCGGATCCGGCGTGCTCGAAGGCGTGCTCGAGGGAGCAGTTGTCGTCGTCGGACTTGATGCCGTCCCGCTCGAACCCGAATCAGCCGGCGTCGAAGGAGTACTTGATGAAGTCGCGCCTGACGATGGTGTGCTTGAACCCATATCAGCCGACGTGCTCGAAGCCGTTGTGCTGGTCGCCTCTCTGATTGTCCCCTCGACAGTCGTGGTCTCTCCCGTCACGGACTGGATCGTGGTCGAGGCGGTCTCCGCGGCGCCTGTCGACGTACTCGTAGCGGTCGTGGTACTCACACTCGGAGAGGTTGTGGCGATGGCGGTATTCGTTGTCACGAAAGGATTGGATGAGGTATTGGCGTTATTGGAGACATTGATCACGGTCATGGACGGAGTGGTTGTCGCCGTCGCGCAATGGCCAGCCGTAGCGGCCAGGATCCCATTGACCACGCGGATACAGAATGTCCCACCCGTCCCGGCATCCGTCGTTTCGATGCCATTCTTGACCGTGGCATTTTCCGCTTCCAGAGTCTGCGTCTGGATGTCGCTCGCGTAGATGGCCGTGACCGTCAGTCTGGCGATGACCCAATTACCGGCTGACTGGATGAGATTCTGCACGGCATTGGCTAGGCTCTGGATGAATGGCGTAGATGATGCCAATGCTTGCGAGGCACTGGCGATAATCGGGCTGGAAGTCGAGGTCAACGTCGCCATGGCAGAGGCCAGTTCAGATGTGGTCGAAGCCAGTTCAGAGGTTGTCGACGCTAGGTCGGAAATCCGCGAATCAATAGACGTGATCTGCGTGTTGATGACGGCTATCTGTGAACCATAATCCGTTGAAGCGGCAGTCTGCGAACCGGAGCTTGATGGAGTTGAATCCGTCACCGAGGTGATTTGGACGGTCGTCGTGGCGCCGGAATTCGTCGATGTGGCCGTCGAGGTAGCCATAGAAGTCGTGGCCACCGCCAAGGAAGCTCCGCCTGGAGCCATGACGTAATAGGTGCGATCTACGAAAGCAGTGATATTGGCGGATATCGCTCCATCGGGCAGTGAGGCCAGCCGCTCCAAAGCCGTACCAATGGTATATCCAGTGGCTGTGGCTTTGCTCGCGACGCCCGGCACAGATGACGGCGCCAGGCGGTCTCCGATCATGATGGGTCCGCCTTCTAGGTTGACCTTGAGCGGCACGCGGCCGGTCAGAGCCACTGGGACGTTCTGCTTGGCCGACCCGACATCGCCATTGAATCCTCCGAGCAGGAATCCTGGAGCGGTAGACACGACGCCTATGATCGGCGGAGTGCTCGATGAAGGAGACTGGCTGGCGTCGTATCGGCTAACGTAAACAGGATTGATCGGATCGGCCATGAGGATCTCGCCGGGCGAGAGAGTGGTGTCAGCCGTCGGATACTGTTCGGCTAGGTCGAGAGCGGTCACGCTGGCGGCCACGGCATAGACCGTGCCGCGATTCCTGACTGCGCTAGCACAGGTATTGCCGGAGCCGGTCTGGACGCAGAGGGCGCCGTTGCCGACGATGAGCGAGTTATCGGGTATATTCATGTTCCCCAAGATCGCATCCGTGGATGTGCCGATGAGCACGCGGCGGGTGTTGGGAGCCACGTCGCCGGAAGGACCGGCTTGTCCGTAGATCGTCAGGACCGGATTGCCGTTGATCTGCGCCACGTAGCCTTCAGGCGTGCCCGAAGCGACCGCCGTGCTCAATGGCAGATCGGCCCAAGATACCATGCCGGCGTTGGTATCGAAGTTCATATTGCCGATTTGCAGTGCCCCGATCGAAGTGACGTTAGTCGAAAGGTCGTAATTTAGCCATCCTCCGCCGACCGTCAATCCTCCGGCGAATGTCGAGGTAGCCGTGGTCGAAGTAGCCACATAATTCTGCGCCACCACCTGTCCAGCCACAGAGAGCAAGGAATATGGAGAAGTGGTGCCAATGCCGATATTACCGTTCGTATCGATTCTCATCCTTTCAGCACTAGAATAACCTGTCAGGCGAGTGAAAAATGAGAGATACCCGCCATAATTACTATCTGTTGCATCAGCTTTTAGTCCCTTAATAGATGCCCAGTTTGCGTACGAAGTACTATGATAATTACCGCCAAAACCAAGCACTCCACCGATATTAGCGGCTATAGCATCATTACCCGTCAAACTTAATGTTGAATTCTGACCCGTTGGTGTAGGACCTTCTAAATTACCTGCGGTACCAACCACATCTGCGTTTACAAGTGCCGTACCGCTAACCAAAACATCGAGTTTTGATAGCGGACCGGTCGTCCCGATGCCGACGTTG
>PMZP01000041.1 GCA_003170325.1 Candidatus Tayloriibacteriota bacterium | reverse complement strand
GAGTTTCAGAGTCGATTGATTTTTCATTTTTTCCTTTTTCAATGTTCTTTTGTTATAGACATTTTTTCTGACATTATGTTACCGTACATAATATATCTTGTCAAGGCACTCTTTGGTAAAATGATATCCCCACATTCCATTATTTTACCTTGACACCAATTTCACCGGAGTTAAAATTACACCATTAAAGCCCATCGGGCAGTCCATATGTCATATGGATCGGCGCTGGTCGCCACTCTCGTCGTGTAGAGAGAAATTTAACACATTGAGGCAATCGTCCTCACTACGCGTATTTCAACATACGCTCTAAGTTCTCTCTAAGCTCGCAATCATGCCGAAAGCCGTCCACGCGGGTCGCTTTAGCGCCGCGGGACGGCGACGGGTCGACTTGATTATAGGCACACTTAAAGAGAACAATTATTAACATAATTGTACTCGAACGGTTACCAAGCTCACCCACTCCAAGCTCATCATCTCCGGTTCAACTATTGAATCGTATGAATACAAGGAAAGATCACTAGCCTACGGTTTCTCTAATCGAAAAGGTAAATCTAGAAGAAAGATCGTCGTCATCGACGAAGCCACAAAACAGAAGAAAATTGAATCGAGAAAGCGTTCAATGCAACGCTCCAATTCCAAACTGCGACGGCTTGTAAATGCCAACGCGTGGAAATGGACGAAATCTGACAACACTTCGTATCCTCCAGTCTTCGCCACCTTCACTTTCAAAGAAGAAATCCGCGATATCAAGGTCGCTAACAAAATATTCTCGAACTTCATTAAGAGGCTGAATTATGAGCTAGGCCATACAAAGAAATCGTTCCTGAAATACATCACTGTAATTGAATTTCAGGACTTCAGCCGTGACGGTGTCGTCCACTATCACAGCATCTTCTTCAACCTTGAGTACATACGCAAGGATATTCTGGCTGATATCTGGGGACAGGGCTTTGTCCATATCCGAGCCATTGACCAGGTTAGCAACGCCGGGGCCTATGTCTCCAAGTATCTAGTCAAACACTTCGAGGATGATCGCCTCGATGGACAGAAACGATACTTCTCAAGCCGGAGATTACACAAGCCTATTGAAATACTGGATCAATTCAAGGCTAATTCGATATCATCTCTGATTCCTGCACCATACCTGGCTAAACAGAAAGAATTCACCAGCAAATATCAGGGTAAGGTCGAATACAAGCAATATCTCCTCGAGAGGACGCAATCGTTAAACGATGTCGTTCCCGATCTCGACATACTCCTATGATTGATATTGCCGCATTGAAAAAGATTGATCCGGAATTGGCTAAAGTTTCCGACACGGAGGCGCTTGAAATCCGTGATTTGCTATATCGCATGGCTGAATTGGCAATGAAGAATTATTATGAAGACAAAAATGTTTCCAAATATCCCTTTGGGGATAACACGCTTGCGTCCGATGTGTAGTAAAATACGTTCATGAACGAAAATATTTTCAAAAACGGAATAATCTACTGTCGCGTTTCCTCTACTGAACAGGTAGACGGTACTTCTCTTGAATCGCAGGAAAAAGTCTGCCGGGAATTCTGTGCGCGTGAACATATTCAAGTCTTGAAAGTATTCGTGGAAAAAGGAGAATCTGCCAAGACAGCAGATCGTACTGAATTCATAAACGCCATTAGTTTCTGCTCTGATAAAAAGAACGCCGTCGATTATTTCGTCGTGTACAAGCTCGATCGCTTCGCTCGAAATCAGGCCGACCATATTACCGTCAGACAAACGCTGAAGAAATACCACACTGAATTGAAGTCTGTCACTGAACCGATCAGTGATAGTCCGGTTGGTAAAATGATGGAGGGTATTCTCTCCGCTTTCGCCGAATTCGATAACAATGTACGCACTGAAAGAAGCGTCAACGGCATGAAGGAACGCATCAAGCAAGGAATATGGGTCTGGCAAGCTCCTATGGGCTATTGCAGGACTGAAAAAGGGGCCAACCTTACTCCACATCCGACTTACGCCCCATTCATTAAGACAATCTTCGAAGAATACGCAAAAGGCATTCATACATTCGATTCACTTGCTAAATATGTAACAGATCGTGGCTTCACTATGAAAAATGGCAAGCCGGCCATTCCACAGCTTATAGAAAAGATAATCAGAAACCCACTCTACTGTGGGAGAATAAAAGTCTGGGATATAGAAATCAAAGGTAAATTCGAGCCAATCATCAGTGAACGCCTATTTGATCAATGCCAAGAAAGCGGCAAGCGCAGGCCCAAGACACCGCGACTGGCGAAAAACAGCGACTTCCCATTAAGAAAGTTAGCGACATGCGAATTCTGTAACAAGCCATTAACCGGAAGCAAAGCCACCGGCAGACAAGGACAAAAATATCCGTATTACCATCATCACAAGCAAAACTGTGAACATGCCGCCTTCGTTCCCAAAGCTCACTTCGAGCAAATGTTCGTAGAGTACCTCCAAGAAATAACGCCAAGCTTCAAATTCGAGGAATCATTCAAAGCCATAGTCCTCGATATATGGAAAAATAACTTCAGAAAATTCGATGAAGAAAACGAACAGATCAAAAAGTCAGTTACTGTACTAGAGCAAAAAAGACAGCGTGTATTCGACCTGCACCAGGATAAAACTTACACTGATCAGGAATTCAAAGACCAGAAGAATCTTATCGATGAGAAAATCAAAAAACACATGAGCCTAATGCACGAGACTTATGACAAAGAATTCAAGATGGATGCCGCGCTAGAATACTGTTTCGACTTCGTGAGAAATACTGCAAGCACATGGGTAAAGCTCGCAAAGAAGCCGGAAGATCGTCTCTGTTTCCAAAAATTTGTAATATCCGAAAACGTGCAATTTTCTGGAAATAAATTTGGAAACGCGAAACTAACGCCTATCTACAACCTATATCAGCAATTCTTGCTCGATAAATCCCAATTGGTGACCCTACAGGGAATCGAACCCTGGTTTGAGGCTTGAGAAGCCTCCGTCCTAGCCGCTAGACGATAGGGCCATTCACAACTCAACGGACATCACATTAACACGGTTCTGGCTTTTTGAAAAACGACTTAACTTTTTTCAAGCCACTCCTTGTCCTGTCTGACCAGCAATTCGCTGGCGCGCTCTGGCTCCTTCATCAAGGCTTTGACAAGGCGCTCCATGCGGATGGATTGCGATCCTTTGACCAGGACGACGTCGCCGGACCGGATGAGATCGGTGATATGTTCGGCAGCTTCGGCGGCGGAATCGAAGGATTCGACGGAATTGGCAGTAAAGCCACTCCCGACTGCCGCGTCTGCCGTGGCCCGGGAACGCTGACCGACGGTGATGAGCCGCGAGACGATACCGGCGGAGAGCTTCCCGATCTTCCTATGCTCTTCGGAGGAGAACTTGCCTAGCTCTAGCATGTCGCCCAGAATAGCGATCTTCGAACCAGAGCCGCTTTCCAAGCCTTTCAAAGTCTGCAAGGCCGAGACGACCGCGTCGGACGAGGAATTGTAGCTATCGTCTATGATAGTCGAATCATTTATGCCTCTAATGATATTCATCCGCCCCTTGGGCGCTTCGAAGCCGGATAGCTCTTTTACGATCGAGGCGGCTTTCATCCCGCGAGCCTTCCCGACAGCGGCCGCCGCCAATAACGGATATTGATACACCTCCCCGAGCACGCCGTAGACGGTAAGTCCGCCCTTTTCTCCGTCGCACTCGATGGTGAATGAAAACCCCGTCGGTCTTCGATCTTGTGTGTATTCTGCTGCCTCATTGGCTCTGTAACTCACTTTATAATCCAAGCCTTTGACGTCGGTCTGCGGCTTCAAACCGTAAGAGATGATGCTGGGGTTCTTCGATCTGACTCGCTCAGCGATCGACATTGTCTTTTCATCGTCGGCGAAAAGTACGACCGTGCCCCCGGTCTTGACCGCTTCCGCCAATGAGGACTTCTCCTCGAAGACCTCTTCCGGCGACTTGAAGAATTCCACGTGCACCGGCAAACTGCTGACTTTGGTGATGACGGCGATGTCCGGATGCAGCCACTTCACCGTCTTCTTGATGTCGCCGGGATGGTCAGCGCCGATCTCCAGGATCAGGCAATCCGGATATTCATGATCGCTAGTGATGAGCTTCAATCCGGCGCGGATATTCCCCAGCCATCCCGATAGGCTATGCCAGGCATTCGGGACACCGATGACGGTGAGCGGCAGACCGATCTCGCTATTCAAGCTTTTTTCGCTCTTCCTGACGAATTTGCTCTGATCTTTTAGAACGCAATAGATGGCGTCCTTGGCCGAGGTCTTTCCCACGCTTCCGGTGACCGCCACGATGAACGGCTTGTATTTCTTGAGGATCATCCGCGACTCGATGGTCAGGATAAATATCACAAGCTTCTTGAATAACTTCATAACAGTAAGGATAACAGCTTAGAGATTATTATGCCATTCGAGATAGTCCGCAGACGATTTTCAGCAGAAAATCATCGAGGATGAGGAAAAACTACTGCAGGAGTTTTTCCGCTATCGAGGATGGCATAGTAATCTCTAAGCTTACCTGTCAGGAGAAATATCGTAATAATTGATGAGGAACTTCGCCAACTGACTGAACGGATCAGTCAGGGTCGCCGAGGCGTACTCCGCCCCCTTCGGATAGACCTGATAAAGGAAGACCAGGAATTTCGGATTGTAAGCCGGGAAATACCCGAAGAAAGAATGCAGGTAACGGTCCTTATAATAGCCGCCATTCACCGGATCCGGGATCTGGGCCGTTCCAGTCTTGGCGGCGATGCTATAGTTCTTCCAATAGATATCCGGATGGGCCGCGGCGATCGTGCCGTCGACAACTTTGACCAACATGGCAGTCACTTCATCTACTGTCTGCTTCGACAGCACCGGCCCGGACTTCGGCGTTCCGATCGTCTTCACGGTTCCCTCGCTATAATCGATCTCCTTGACCAGATGCGGCGTCACCAGATATCCCCCATTGGCTAGAATGGAAAGCGCCCGCGCCATGGCTACGGGACTCACGGCGATACCTTGTCCGTAGGCGGCCGTGGCGATGTTGATATCGCGGGTGTCACTGCCCGGTTTAAGATTATTGATTATGCCGGTCGCCTCATTCGGTTCATCGATGCCGGTTTTCTCGCCCAAACCATACGAGCTGAAGTATTTGAACATCGTGCCGGCACCGAAGATATGTTCTATCTTGAGAGCGATCGTTGCCGCCCCGATGTTCAGCGATTGCGAGAGGATCTGTTGCATAGGGATGACTCCTCGCGCTCGGCCATCGAAATTGGATATCTTCTTGCCATTCAAAGTCATCGTGCCGGTATCGTCATAGGTCGAATCCGGCTTTTCGGCGCCGGTCATGAGGGCCGTGGCCATGGTCAAGGGTTTCATGATCGAACCCATTTCGTAGACATGCTCGACTAGCGAGTCGGAAAATACGCCGACATTCTTGACGGCCGAGGTATCATTTGGATCGAAAGTCGGCAACGAAGCCATGGCCGAGATCTCGCCGGTATTCGGATCGATGATGATGCCGCCGATCTCGTCCGAATGCCAAGTCGCTTCAATGTCGTTCAAGATCTTTTCCAGATATTTCTGGGTGGTTGGCTCGATTGTCGTCACGATATCGCCCTCGGAGGATCCGCTTCCGCCGAAGACCGAGCTCAAACCTCCGAAAAGCTGAGCGAAGACACTGGCAGACGAACCGGTACCCGGCCGGTTAAGTACGCTCTCGTACGATCGTTCCAAACCGTAACGTCCGGTCACCGAAGAAGAACTGGCGTCCTCGCCGACCAGGCCGAGGATCTTGGCGGCCAAAGTGCCGCCTGGATATGAGCGCCACGATCCCGGGGAGACGCCGATGCCGAGAATCTGCATGCCGCTTATAGCCGCGGCTTTGTCGGCCGGAACTTGATCGGCCAGGATCTCGTAGTGATCGCCGAGCTTCTCGGCTTTGGCCATGAAATCTGATTTGTTTAGAGTGATATATTGCGAAAGCGCTTCATAAGCTTGAGCCGCGCCAGTCAACAATGTCGGATTCATGAAAACGACGGATCCACGTCCTAAGGTGGCGGCGGCGATGCGCGTGCCATCTTTGGCGTCAAAATAGATGGTGCCGCGATCGAAGAGCATCGAAGCCGGCTTGACGTACTGCTTCTCCGCCTTGGCCGCATAGGACTGGCCTTTGAGGATCTCCGTCCGATAGAGCGAGAAAGCCAAAAAGCTCGCCCCGATGAGGATCAGGCCGAAAACGAACCGCGATCGTCGGCGCTGTTTAGAATTCATGGTCCCGTGAAGCCACGCTGCCAAGCGAAGTCGTTCGGGAAATGAAAGCAGAGACTTGGCCTTGACTCAAACCATATTCGCTTAAGGTGTCGGGACTCAACTTGCTGGTAAGTTGCAAATACTGCGAATCGAGTCCGTCAACAGCCGTGGTCAATGTCGCCGTCTGATTTTCTACCGATTTCAAAGCCACCGTTCGAGAAACAACCCGGTAGACGTTCAGTGAATAGATCATGAGGAATAATGCGCAGGCCGCGATCAAAGCCGCGTTGATTTCCCGGCTATATTCGTGGGTCGTTTTATAGGTTTGTGCTATAGCTTTGGTCATAATTTCTCGATTACCCTCAACTTCGCGCTTCTGGACCTCGGATTCTCCGCCAATTCCTGCGCGTCGGGCGTGATCGGTCTTTTAGTTAAAATATTTGCCCCTTTTTTTGCTTGTTGTTTATAAAAATCTTTGACGATGCGGTCTTCCAGGCTGTGAAATGAGATGACCGCCATGCGCCCTTTCGGATTCAAGTGCTTGTATCCCTTCACCAAACCTTCACGCAAGGCATTCAATTCGTCGTTCACCGCGATCCTCAATGCTTGAAATGTTTTCGTGGCCGGATGTGTCTTCCCTCTTCTATAAAATGCCGGCACTGACGCCTTGACTATCTCTTGGAGCTCGAATGTGGTCTCTATCTTCTTCTTTGCCCGGTAATCGACGATCGCTCTGGCAATCCTCCTAGAGAATCCTTCCTCTCCATAACCGAATATCACGTTAGCGATATCTTCTTCGTTCCAACCGTTGACGATATTTTTGGCCGTGAATAAATGCTTGGTAGGATCACCCAAAGTCATGAGCAATGGCTCGTCCTTCTGGAAAGTGAATCCCCGTCCGGAATTCTCGAGCTCATCCGATGAGATCCCGAGATCCAAGAGGATCATGTCGACGCCGCTCACGCCATGCTTGTCGAGTACCTTATCCATATTTCGGAAGTCTTCGATTTCGAAAATCACTTTTCCAACAGGTCGCTTCCTTTGAGCATCTTGCATTTCTTGAGCGCCCGGCGATTCTTGACCAGCATCTTCGTCCTGTGGCCCTGCCGATCGCTGA
>PMZP01000074.1 GCA_003170325.1 Candidatus Tayloriibacteriota bacterium | reverse complement strand
GCAAATATAGTTATGTATTTTTTCATGCCCTAATTTTACCTCGAAATCCGCTTATTCACGAGGATAAACTGTGGATAGTCGCCGCGAGGCTTCACCTCGCCGGATTAGGCCAGTTTTCCACCATCAGTAAGGATTTCTCGCCAGCATTCATAAGTTGCCAGATCTCTTCGGTCACGAATGGCATGAATGGGTGTAGCGCCTTCAATATAGTCTGGAGCGCATATTGTAGGAATCGCTCGCGGGACTTCTTGGCTTCTTCATCGGTGCCTTGGAAGACTTGCTTGCTTTCCTCTAGGATCTTGTCGGCCAATTCGTGCCAGGCATAATGATAGAGCTTGTCCGCCACCAGATAGAATTTGTACTCTTCCATCTCGCCAGTGATCTCCGCTATTAAGTCCGTCAAGGTCTTCATGTAAGCGGCGTCGACTTTCACCAATTCTTCAACCCCCTCGGATTTAGATATTCGGATTTCGGATTTACCCCCAGTGTTCTCCAATATGAACCTGGTGATATTCCACAGCTTATTGGCGAAGTTCTTGTAGCCGCGGACTCGGTCCTCGGAGAGCTTCAGGTCATTGCCCGGGCCGGTTCCGATGATGAGCGACAATCTGGTCGCATCCCCACCGTATTTTTTGATCATGTCCAATGGATCGATGATATTGTCCAGAGACTTGGACATCTTCCGGCCTTTACCGTCGCGGACCAGTCCATGCAGATAGACTGTCTTGAATGGAACATCTCCCAAGAGAGCTCCGGTCATGAGGATCATCCTGGCCACCCAGAAAAAGATGATGTCATAGCCTGTCTCCAGGACGCTGGTCGGATGATAGAGCGTCAGGTCTTCGGTCTTTTCCGGCCAACCAAGGGTCGAAAAAGTCCATAAACCCGAAGAGAACCAGGTATCAAGCGTGTCTTCATCTTGCGTCCACCCCCCACCTTCCGGCGCTTCGACGCCCACGAATATTTCAGTGTCGCGATACCACACCGGTATCCTGTGCCCATACCAGATCTGCCTAGAGATGCACCAGTCGCGCAGATTGTCTATCCAATGATAGTAGATCTTCTCGAATCGTTCCGGGATGATCTTGATCGCGCCACTCTCGACAGCTTTTCTCATAAGATCCTTTAGCGTCGTTTCTTCCCCGCTTTTAATACCAGGAATCTCCGAATTTCGAATTTCGAATTTCTTGTTTACATCAATGAACCACTGCTTCATGATCTGCGGCTCGACAAGTCCCCCGGTCCGTTCAGCGGTGGCCACGTTATGCATATAATCCTCTTCCTTGGTCAGTAAGCCTTTAGCGCGCAATTTCTCCACGATCTTCGGTCTGGCTTCGGTTATTTTCATACCAGCGAATTCACCGGCACAAGGCAAGAGGCGACCCATAGAATCTATGATCTGTTCCTTGTCTAGCTTGTGCCTCTCGGCTATCTCGAAGTCGATCGTGCTATGCCAAGGCGTGATGGTCATGACACCAGTACCGAACGTCATATCTATAGACTCGTCCTTGACGACAGTGGCCGTTATCGGGCCGTTTATCCATTCAAGGTCGATCTTCTGGCCGTCGTTGAAACCCTCGTAGCGCTTGTCGGCCGGATGCATGACCACGTATTTGTCGCCGAACTTGGTCTCCGGTCTGGCCGTGCTGATAATGAAAGGCCCATACTTGAAGTAGTACAGAATCGCCTTCTCTTCTTTGTAAACGATCTCATCGTCGGAGATAGTCGTCTGTCCCTTGGGATCCCAATTGACTATACGATTCCCACGGTAGATGAGACCGAGATCATACATTGTCTTGAAGGCCGTCCTCACAGCCAGCGTCCGCTTCTCGTCCAAGGTGAAGGCTTCGCGCGACCAATCGATCGAGGCTCCCATCTTGCGGACCTGATTGACGATGGTATCGTGGCTGGATTTGGCGAAGGCATCGACTCGCTTCAGGAATTCTTCACGGCCGAGATCGTGACGGTTCTTGCCTTCTTTCTTTTGGATCTCCTTCTCCACTTTGGATTGGGTGGCGATAGCCGCGTGGTCGGTTCCCGGCAGCCAGAGCGTGCGGAATCCTCGCATACGCTTATAGCGGATCATGATATCTTCGATGGCGAGCATTGCCGCGTGCCCCATATGCAAAGTGCCAGTCACATTCGGCGGAGGCAGCACTATGGAAAACGGCTTCCCTTTCTTGTTCCTTTCCGGCAGGTTATCCGGATCGAAAAAACCGCTCTTTTCCCAGAGAGCGTAAATATTGTCCTCCGTCGTCTGCGGATCGTAAGGCTTGAGGAATTTCTCCGGTATGTCTGACATACCGAAATATTAGCAGATATTACGGATCAATGATATTCACTGAACCACATGATGCAGAGCCATAGACTTGACCATTCAACCAAACCGTTAAATTCATGGTCTTGTATCCGTAAGTCGGATAATAGAGATAGACTGTACTGGTATTCACGTTACCGCTATATTCCGTGCCGCTCCAAGAATAGCCGATATTTCCAGTCAGACCAGAAACATTAGCCGTCCAAGTCACAAAGCGAGTATTGTAAGTAGTCGAGACATCAGCCGAACACGAGATGACCGGCCGGCTTGGATATACCGGGTATGTCGGTTGAGAGATCACGATCGGCTGCGGTTGCTGGATGTAGATAGGCTGCGGTTGCTGAATAATGATAGGTTGAGGCTGTTGGATATATACAGGTTGAGGCTGCGATATGTAGATCGGTTGAGGCTGTTGGATGTAAACAGGTTGCGGCTGCGGATAATATACCGGCTGTGAGATGTAGACCGGTCGAGAAACGTATATAGGTGCGGAAGGTTGATTGTAGCTATAACGATCGCCGATGTAGCTGCCGAACGGATTGCTATGCCCGTAACTGTAATTTCCGCCGCCATAACTGCCGCCACCATAGGAGTAGCCGCCGTTCGAGTGTCCATAGCCATAGTCAGCCGCTTGCGCCTTACCGGGAATCATCAAAGCCAGTCCGATGAACAAGACTGTAACGCTCAACACAGCCATTATTTGATTATGTTTGATGTATTTCATGGTTATTGCATCTCACATACTACTACTTATAATAGATTTGTCAAGGCGCTTGCGCTTTTTCTAGATAGAACTATGCTAATAGCAGTTGAACCTTAACTGACGGAGATTATATGACGATCACCATTTGTATGCGTCACCGAAACAGCTCGACGCCTGTCGAGATAGCCCCGCACAAGACATTGGCAAAAGTCCTCGTTCTGATCGGTTATCCTAGAGCTGGCCATGAATATTGGCGCGCCTGGATCAACGATAAACAAGTTCCATTGAGTACTCCCGTAGGTGCTCTGGAACAACCGAGGGTAACCATTACCCATGTTGCTGCCGGCTTGTAAGCTCCGGAAATTCCGACCAAATCGCCCACAGCCAACCTGTGGGTATTTTTTGTTGAAGATAAATCATTGTGACCCAGATTATACAGGATTGGAAACAAGTCACTGATCAAATCAGAGATTTTGTAGCATTTTTTAGGGTAGATCCAAAAGATAACTTGCTTTAATGTCTCTTTTTTGACTTGAGCGCTCTCCTCTGTTCTCTATTTCCACCTTCCTCAACATTATGATCATGCGCAGATGGCACAAAATCGATTACTTCAACAGAAGGCTGCCTAAATGACATAATCGTCTTTTCCTCAAAATTCGTTACCGCCAGATCTCCCGCTCCAATAATATCCATACCCACTAACACCCGAGATTGTTCACTATCAGACAGACCAGGACTATCAGTTAGATTAGCTTCTGTCACTCTGACTTGTCCGGCCATAACACCATTTGGCAACGCAATATTTACCAAATACACATTGGCCATTGATGTTCCACCAGCATGATGAGTCTCAATTAGGCTGATCGGTTTTAGATTCAGATCATCCACTACCCTTTTTGTAATTACTGAATTTGTTGCGCCGGTATCCCAGATAGCAACATATTGCTTAACAATATCTGCATTGGCCTTTACTTCTTCAAAAGCTACTGGTAAACAAATGCCCACTTTCGTTTTGAGCACACGCACCCTACCAGCGTATTTTGTAGTGAAAGCATGATGCATGTGCGGTTAAGGGAATGATACCCTTGAATGAAAAGACTGGGTATAACTCTCCTTACCGGCAACGCACTGTTGAATCATGAATGTTCCAAGTTCAAATTTCTTTTGGGCTTCAGTGTATGCCTCGATCTCGGTGTCATATACCCCCTCGACTTTTTGGTCTTTGATAATAACAAATTTACCCTCGTATTGCTTGACGAGTTCTTCTTGATGCGCCTTGAAATATTCGAGCTCTTTTTGAAGATTATTGCTCATTAATTAGAGGATAGCATATTTACATGCACTTACGCAAAAAAGTTTACTTGCACCAGACAAAATCAAATAAAATTAAAACCCTTTATTTATATCGTTTCCCGGGGATTTATTTGCATTATCTCTGCTCAATTAATTAGATTTTTGAACGGCTAGGTTCTCCTTTCTGGCTATTTCAATAAAAGAATCGACATGCTCAAAACCACAAATTAGTAGTGTCTCCCTGTTCATACCATTTCTGGACTTAATCTCATCAAGCCAGTATTTTTCACGTATCCGATCTGAAGCTGCTGCAATCTCATTGATCTTATCTTCCTGGTCCTTAGTTGCTGGTGGAAACGGTATCGATAATTCAGTGGCAATCGTCTGCCTTTGCTTAATCCCTATTCTCTTTCGTTCAACTAATCCTGGGTCACAAAGGAAATACTCTATATTTAATTCAGGTACAATTTTCCCTACATGAGTTGCGTCTATTTGTTGATAGACTAATGAGTCGTTGCTCGATTCCTCTGCAATCAATGTAATACTTCTTTCTCTACAAATATTTCTAACATGGTCGAGAAATTGAGCGACTTTACCCTTGTCATTTGTTTCATTGGGCAATTGAACAGTAAAATGTTCAACTCCTATAATATATATCATGTGTTATTTTCCTTTTCTATAAAAGAGTTTGGCAACAAA
>PMZP01000056.1 GCA_003170325.1 Candidatus Tayloriibacteriota bacterium | reverse complement strand
AATTTCAGTCGGTGACAATTTGTCACCGACTGGTTTCCTTCATTCCTAACATGTGCGGGTAGCGAGAATCGAACTCGCGTCTCAACCTTGGGAAGGTCGCGTTCTACCACTAAACCATACCCGCTAATTGATTTTAAAGATCGAGCCATCGCAACAAGCCCTGCCACCAGCCGGACGGTTTCGGAGATACGGCGTCGGTAACAGTGGCGGTTCGGTCGTCGCCGAGAATGACGGCGACCGATTCTCCATCCTTGACGGCGCGATACTTGGTACGCAATTCGGCTTCGATACCCTGATCGGTCGAAAGATAGCCGACTTGCGCCGTCAGGTTCTCCTGGCGAGCTTGCAGTTTAGACAATTCGGCCCGGGCCTGCGCCAGCTTCGTGTCCGATATGACGACCTTTTGATGTATGCTCCAGGTGGCTTTGATGAGTACAGCAAGGACGATACAGACCAAGATTATGGTTATAGGTGATTTCAATACCTGAAATCTCTTCTTGGTTGGACGATAGTTGCCGTATTTCATCAGACCTATTATACTAGATACATGCTATTATTTCACGAAAAAACCAAGAAGGCCGTCGGTGTCGGTTTTATGATCGTCTCGATCCTGGTCATCATCAGCATGATCTTGCTGTATTTCCCTGTGTGGAAGTACTAGCTACGCATCATCTTCACGAAGACTTCCTGCGGAATATTGACCGAGCCATGCTCCTTTAGGCGCTTGCGGCCTTCTTTCTGCTTCTCGCGAAGTTTCATCTTACGAGTGATATCGCCTCCGGAAAGCGTGGCGGCGGCGTCTTTCTTCTTGCCGGAGATGGACCGTGAAGAAATGATGCGACCAAGCGCCTTGGATTGGATCTTGTAGGTGAAGAGCTCGCGGGGCATGATGGCGTGCAGCCTTTCGACGGTCGATTCGGCCTCTTCGGAGACTCGGCGACGCGAGACGACGCGAGAAAAAGCGACAACCGGTAGATCGGCCACCAAAATATCCATACGCACCACATCAGCCGGACGATTCTCGGTGATATCGTAGGAGATCGAGGCGTAGCCGGAAGAGATGCTCTTGACCTCGTCGAAGAAATTGCGCATGAGCTCGCGCAATGGCATGAGCGAGGTCAGGAGAGTGCGGTTGTCTCCGAAATTCTCGGTAGCAGTCACTTCTGCTTCATGTTCGTAAAGAGACTTCATCAAGCCGCCCAGATACATCGGAGGAGTGATTATCTTCATGGTGACGATCGGCTCGGAGACTTGTTTTATGTCATGATCGTCAGGAAAAAGCGGCGGTGAATATACGGTCACGGTCTTGCCGTTCTTCAATTCGACGGTATAAGTGATAGAAGGCTGGGTAACAACCAGTTCAAGATTGAATTCACGGCGCAGGCGTTCGGTGACTATTTCCATGTGGAGCATGCCCAAGAATCCGCAACGGTAGCCTTTGCCGAGCGTACCGGAAGCTTCTTCCTCGTAAGTGAAAGAGGAATCGGATAATCTCAAGCGGCCTAATGCCTGACGAAGCAAAGAGAGATCATCCTGGCTTTCGGGATAGAGCGATGCCCAGACGACCGGCCGTGGGCTCTTGTAACCCGGCAATGGCGGCAGACTGTCCCGATTGGAAGCGACGGTGTCTCCGACCGAGGCGATGCCGGGTTCCTTTATGCCTGTGACTATGTAACCGATCTCTCCGGCGCCGAGCGATTCAGTCGGGGTATTGTCGGGCTTGAAGACGCCGACTTCGATGGCCTCGAATTCCCTGCTGGCTATCTTGAAGATCAAGCGGTCATGCTTCTTGACGGATCCACTCATGACACGGATATAGACGATGACGCCAGTGTGATTGGAATACTGGAAATCGAAGATGAGGGAGCGGAAGACGGCAGGTTTGGAGCTTTCGAGAGTACGAGGACTGTTCGAGCGAGCAGAAATCGTCTGATCTGAAGAAGCAATTCGGCTTCGGCCGAGCGACTGAAGATCAGAACGATTTCGCAAAGCGAGTTCCGCAGGACTTGAGAAAGCTCCCGAATCTGCCGTCGGCGGCGGTACCCTTTTGATGACTTCATTCAATAGATCCTCCACACCTTCGCCGGTCTTGCCGGAGACTTTAAGGACATCGCCGGCCAGGCACTTCAATAATTCACAGACTTCATGGACGACTTCTTCGGTGCGCGCCAATGGCGAATCGATCTTGCTGATGACGGGAATGATGGTCAGCCCAGCTTCACGGGCCATATTCAAGGTTGTGAGCGTTTGAGCTTGCACGCCTTGGGTGGCATCTACCAATAGGATAGAGCCTTCGACAGCTTTGAGCGAACGTGACACTTCATATGAGAAATCGATGTGGCCGGGAGTGTCGATGAGGTTCAGTATATATTCATTTGCGCCGCCAACCGGTTGCCATTTCATTCTGACAGGCTGCATCTTGATGGTTATACCGCGCTCCCTTTCCAGTTCCATAGAATCGAGCACCTGCGCCTGCATCTTGCGCTTTTCGATGGTCCCTGTGATCTCCAGCATGCGATCAGCCAAGGTCGACTTGCCGTGGTCGATGTGGGCGATTATCGAGAAGTTGCGTATATATTGTGTATTCATGAGAAAATCCAACACGAATGGACATACACGCAATATAGCAGATTGCGGCTGATTTGCCACGCATGCTATTATTTGGACAGATATAAATCGTTTATGAAAAAGCCAAAAAATAAGATGAATGGTCGGATAAGCTAACGGCGTACTATATTCACATATATGAGGCAGGGGGTAAGTGCTCCGATTTGAGGCACTACAGTTGACTGTAGTGGCATAAATGTTTCGGAGTGACTACACTCAACTGTAGTGACTGACTTTGATATACTATCGCAGAGCTCACACAACCAGCCAAACAATATCGGTCGTATATTCCTACTTATCAGTTTAAATTTCACTTAGCAACATGACACTAGAAGACAAGAAAAACACGATCAAATTCAATAGAAAACGCGGGATCAAAAAGAGAGAGACCTCTGGCCTCGTCAATTGGAACACCGTTGATAACGAACGTCTCATCAAAGCATTCATGCCTATCGATACACCTGACTTGATGAGGCTCTTTCTCGACGATCTTATGACAAAGGACGAGATCGAGAGATGCGCGGACAGATTATGGACAGCAGAAATGATCTTTACAGGTATGCCGTACAAAGCTATACAGCGATATATCGGTTTCAGTCCGGTAACAATCGCGAAGGCATCCAAGAAGATGATCGGCCAGCGTGGCGGCTATTGCGAGATTATGCGAAAGCTCCACCCGCACGGAATTCGCTATCAAGAGTGATGTAACTACCCAGTAGGTGATTTTGCTAAATCACCCAGTAGGTAAATCTGCTGATTTACCCAGTAGGTGATTTTGCTAAATCACATATGCTCGACTTCCGCCGGCGGGACTGCCACTTTCCAGATCTTGTGGTGCAGAGTCGTCCAGACATCGACGATCTGCTGATTGCGGACGATGATGAGAGAGATGATGAGCACGATCAGTCCGACGATGGCAGAACAGAAACCTTGCAGGAATACACCCCAGACTTTGGTCAAAGGAAAGACAGCGGCGAAGATGCGCAAAGAGAGATATGCGGCATAACCCATGATGACCGAGGCGGTGAATGTCTGAAGCAAAGTCGCCAGAACAGGTTTGGTGAATCCTTTGTATACCCTCTCATAAACCCACCAGTGGAGGAATGTGTTCACGATCACACCGATGCTGTAGGCCAAGGCCAAGATGATGACGCTGGTACCAGTCTGTCCTTGGATCTTGAGCAAGTCCTCCAGGAAATACCGAAACACCGGAAAGGCAAAATATGCTTTATCGAGCAAATAACCGGAAACGATGATGATCGAGGCGGAGACAGCGTTGATAAGGAGCGGCCGAGCAGTCTTGCCTTCGGCGTAAAAAGAACGGACAAATAGCACGATCAGGCTTTGGCCGATGGTCGAGACCGTGAAGAGGGCCAGTGTGGCGGCGGTCAGTCGGGTATCGGCCCAGTCGAATTTGCCGGCACCAAGGACAGTGCGCACGATCTGGGCGCGCAGGACCACGAAGAGGACGGTGAGCGGCATGGACCAGAAGATGATATGTTGGGCTGAAGCGATCATCTTGGCCTTGAATTCGACGATATTGCCTTTGAATAACATGCGCGAAAGCGTGGGAAAGACCGCCGAAGAATAGCTGGCGCCGATCAGAGTGAGAGGCACTGATTGTAGATTGAAGGCGAAGTTAAATACGGAGATAGAACCGGTCGCCATGAGCGAAGCCAGAGAGATGAGCGCGAACGAGGCCAGCTGATTGGCCGAAAGTGTGATCGTCCGCGGCAAAGTGGTGAGAACGATGCGACGGATATCTTTCCAAACGATCATTCCGGTGAATTTCGGGACTAGCCTTTCATGGACTAGGAATGGGATCTGGATGCCCATATGCAGAAAGGCGCCGATGACCACCCCGAAGGCCAAGCCTGGCACGCCGAACAAAGGATAGCCGAAAAGCACCCCGATGATGATACCGGCATTGTAGACCACCGGACTGGCGGCATAGACCAAGAAGCGGTGATGCATCTGGGTCAGACTGGACAGTAGATTGGAAAGCCCGAGGAAGAACGGCGACAAGAGCATGATGCGCATGGAGAGTATGAGTTGCGGCAGTGCCGGATCATGGGCGAAACCAGGCAGGGCTATGGGCACCAGATATGGAGCCAAGAAAAATACGATGGCAGAGGTGACAGCCATGAGGGCAAAGAAGATCGTGAATATGCCGTCGGAAAACGCCTGACCTTTTTCTTTGGACGATTCGAAGCGATCGATGAAGTATGGGAGGAGTATCGAAGCCGAAACCAACGAACCGACCGTGGCGAAGATGAGATCGGGGATGCGGAAGGCGGCGTAATAGACATCCAAGGCGTGTCCGGCACCGAAGGTATATGCCAGCAATTTATCCCGGACCAGCGCGAGGATGAGCGAGAGCAAAGCGAAGGCGCCCAAGAGATACGCGGCCTCATGCAGACCGCGTATTTCCTGCCCAATGAAGGAGAACCATCGCTTTACCATTGGGATTATTGTAGCACAGATTATTTCTGTTTGATCGGCAACGTCGGACGATTCTCGGTATTTGGCGTGGTCGAAGCGGTCGTATCGGTAAAGATCGACTTGCCAGCCTGTAGATTGGCGAGAATTTGCGAGACTTCCTTATTATCGGGATTCGCTTTGGCAAGTTGCGCGAACTGCGTGATGGCGTCGGTGTTATTACCCAAACGGCTTTCGGCTAGGCCGAGGAAGTATTGCGCGTTGGAATAATTCGGCGTCAGCTGGACAGCTTTGGTCAAAGCATCGGCCGCCGATTTGTAATCCTTGTTGTTATACTGGAGAGTCCCCAACTGGAAATATAACAACGAACTACTGGCATTGATGGTGATGGCATATTGGGCGGCGGTGATGGCTTCAGGTAGATTGCCTTTGGCCGCGTCAACTTGCGAGAGAAGGTAGATAGCGTCGAGATAATTGCTCTTGACTTGAAGCGTGGCTCCGATCGTCTTCAAGGCATCATCGAGCTTGTTTTGCGAAGCCTGCAACTGCGCCAGATTGAGATAGAGCGATGGATTCTGCTGATTCAAGGCGATTGCCTGATTGTATGCCTTGACGGCGTTATCATAAGCAGTAGTTATGCGGTAATTGGCTGCCGCCGCGGAGACACGCGCTTCAGAAACATAGTTATAATAATTGGATGGATCATAGGCAATGGCATTTTGCGCGTAATTCAGAGCCGAATTGGCATAAGTGGTAACTTGACCAAGGACCTGCTCTGTGGTCGATGCCGGTGTCTGCGCATTCACGCCGGCAGCTAGTTGACTGGCTTGCGCCAAAGCAGCCTCGGCTCGAGCTTGCCAATATACGTCTGAAAGATCGATGGCCAAGGCTTTCCTGAAGTAGGCATCAGCCGAAGCGGAATTGCCGGTGACCGTCAATTGTTTGACGCCCATGCCGAAATCACTCAAAGCGACGGCCTTTTTTACATACACAAGCCCCCAGATAGCGGAAATCACCATACAAATAATGAGCAGCGACGGCATGAATTTGTACATACGAGTACCCACTGAAGGAGCCAAGTTGAAAGACGGCAACAGATCGAATGATGCGACTGATCCAAAGAATACGCCGGTCATCACTAATGTCAAAAACAAGAGCGCGTGTGAAGGCACGAAGAAGATGGCCGAAAGCCAAAGAAAAACCGTGGCCGCGAACGAGGACGAAACTATAAACCGTCCTCTAGGATCATTTGGCAAGCGTCGCAGGACTTTGGCACCGAGAATTCCCAGGAAAACGAAGAACATGATCCAGAGAACAGCCCCGATTAATCCTTGGGTAGCCACGAAAGTCGGGATCAGACCAAAACCGCTATCAAATTCGATGCCCCAGCCATCGCCCTGATTGATCCCGGCAGGTTTATAAGCAAGATATGCCTGGGAAAAATGATTGGGACCGACACCGAGAAGCGGGTAGTTCTTTATCGAACCAGCCACAACGTCTAGCGTCATTTGCCACGGCAACGACAGCTCGCTCGACTGCGCCTGAAGCTTATTCAAGACCGGCGCGGACCACTTGCCCTCCTGCCAAGTAAATACCGCGGCGATGAGAAAGAGGACTAAAGGCAACCAGGCTACGCGTTTTGCGAGTGACGAGAAGAAACCATTGCCTGTTTTGGGCCTACCGATAGACGTGAATATGGTGAAAGCCAACAGGATCAGACTGACGATGAACCAAATATTGGGACTATCGACGATGAATACGCCGGCGGCTCCAACAAGCGCCAATATTGCATAACATATCTTCATAGACCGCGAAAGCGGCAATAATAGCAAAGCTAAAATCGAGATGAGAACAACCACGCCCGAATAGAGACCGAAACTGTTCCAACTTCCGAGGATCGTGGCGGTCGTTGAATTCAAGATCGAGAGTGAAGCAAAGCCGGGACCGAAGATGAGACGCAATAATTGGAAGATGAATAGGATCAGATACGCCGAAACTGAAGCGACATATATGATGACGGCACGGCTGCTCTCTCGAAAGACCAGCATGTAAGCGATCAGGCCGGAAATAAAGACGACTATGAGAAAACTAGCGGTACCGATCTCAAATCCTTGACCGAGCAATGACTTCATGAGATGAACGCTGGTTAAAGCAGAGGCGAGCATAGAGACGGCCAAGAGAGTGCTTGTCCAGAATATGCTTCTGGGAGGCAAAGATATCTTTCGCTCATTCACTATGGTTAAGCCACAAAAGATGGCCGCCGTGAGCGTACCGACAGCTATAATGAGCGTCTTCACCATGTCGAGAGCAAAATACGGCGACGGCCAAAATGAGAGCGGCGCCAAGATGATAGTTGCGATAAAGACGAAAAATGCCACGGACTCGGAG